>NZ_JBQEKA010000041.1:0-28640 GCF_052103615.1 Kerstersia sp.
AAGGAAGTCAAGCGCGACCAGTAAGACAGGCGCGCCGGTGCGGGAGATTTTGTCTGCCGCCCGGCCCCTGATTTCCGGTGATTTCAATGGGGGCGTCAGCCCCCGTCATGCCCGGCGTTGCCCTTGTTTGGCGGCGGCCGGGTATGGCTTTATGGGGGTAGCGCATCCCGTGCGGGCTGTGTGACAGATCCAATCATGGCAAAACGTGATTTTTACGCTCGGGGTAGCCAAAGGTGCCTCGGATGACGATATCAAAAAGGCTTACCGCAAGCTGGCGATGAAATACCACCCGGATCGCAATCCGGGGAATAAGGAAGCCGAGGAAAAGTTCAAGGAAGTCAAAGCGGCATACGAAGTGCTGTCCGAGGCCGACAAGCGCGCGGCCTATGACCGTTATGGCCATGCCGGGGTGGACCCCAATAGCGGCATGGGCGGCGGGCAAGGCGGCATGGGCGGTTTTGCCGAAGCCTTCGGCGATATCTTCGGCGACATTTTCGGCGCGGCTGCCGGCGGCCGCCGCGGCCCGCAGGTGTATCGCGGCGCGGATATGCAGTACAGCCTGGAAATCACGCTGGAGCAGGCAGCCAGCGGTTTCGAGACGGAAATCCGCATTCCCGGCTGGGATGAGTGCGATAGCTGTCACGGCAGCGGCGCCAAAAAGGGCTCCAGCAAGAGTCCTTGCCGGACTTGCGGCGGCGCGGGCGCGGTCCGCATGCAGCAGGGTTTTTTCAGCGTTCAGCAGACATGCCCGACTTGCCATGGTTCGGGTGAGGAAATCACCGATCCGTGTGACAAGTGCGGCGGGGCAGGGCGCCTGCGCCGTAACAAGACGCTGCAGGTCAAGATTCCCGCCGGGATAGACGATGGCATGCGCATTCGCTCCGGCGGCAATGGCGAGCCAGGCCTGAATGGCGGCCCTGCCGGTGATCTGTATGTGGAAGTCAATATCCTCCAGCATGACATCTTCCAGCGGGACGGTGATGATCTGCATGCGGAGCTGACCATACCGTTCACCACGGCTGCGCTGGGCGGCGATATCCAGGTGCCAACACTCAATGGCAAGGCGGAGATCACCATTCCCGAAGGCACGCAGTCCGGCAAGACCTTCCGTCTGCGCGGCAAGGGTATCCGTGGCGTGCGCTCGACCTATCCTGGCGATTTGTACTGCCACTTGGTCGTGGAAACGCCGGTGCGTCTCAATGACGAGCAGAAGTCTTTGCTGCGCCAGTTCGAGGCATCGCTCAATCAGGGCGGGACAGACCGTCATTCGCCCCAGAGCAAATCCTGGACCGATCGGGTGCGGGACTTTTTCTCCTGATACCGGGCAGGCGGTCGGCAGTTGACCGCAATTCGCCCAATCGACGGCGTGCGTGAGCACGCCCTGCCGGCCCAGGTGGCCGGCTTTTTTTTGCCTGTCAGCCTGCGTAGCCGGGGCTGCGGGCGGGCAGCGCCTGGCGGCATGAATGGTGCAGGAGGGGCGCAGGAATGAGGCAGGAACGGTTCCGGGGTGGCGAAACAAACGGTTGGTGTAATGAAAAAGCTTTACAAACTCTGGTGGCCGTAAGAAGGGACAACGGTCTAAACTCAGCCCGCTGATGTTACATAATTGCCGCTAAATAACTGCTTCCAGGAGGGACGATGTCTTTCAACCTTAATAGAATGGTCAAATGTTTGATGGCCATGGCGTTAGGACTGGTAGCGCCGCCGATGCTGATGGCGGAAACATTGCCGGCAGGGGTCTCTAAAGTGGCAACGGTGGAAGGGGTCAGCGAATATCGTTTGCCCAATGGCCTGAAGGTGGTCTTGGCGCCGGATGCCTCCACACCCGTAACGACCGTCAACATGACCTACCTGGTGGGGTCGCGCCACGAAAATTATGGCCAGACGGGAATGGCGCACTTGCTGGAACATATGCTGTTCAAGGGCACGCCGACCACGCCCAATGCCCTGGGCGAGTTTTCCCGCCGCGGCCTGCAGGCCAATGGGACGACTTCCACGGACCGCACCAATTATTACGCCAGCTTCGCGGCCAACCCGGACAACCTGGAGTGGTACTTGCGCTGGCAGGCCGATGCCATGGTGAATTCCCGCATTGCCAGTGAAGACCTGGCATCGGAAATGACGGTGGTGCGCAATGAAATGGAAAGCGGCGAAAACAGCCCGTTCCGGGTGCTGATGCAGCGCATGCAGTCAGCCGCCTATTTGTGGCACAACTATGGCAAGAGCACCATAGGCGCGCGCAGCGATGTCGAAAATGTCGATATCGCCCAGCTGCGTGATTTCTACCGCCTGTATTACCAGCCTGACAATGCTGTGCTGGTATTGAGCGGCGCGTTTGACGAGCTTGCGACGCTGGCGGTGATTGCCGACGCGTTTGGCAAGATCCCGCAGCCGCAGCGCCAGTTGCCGCGCCAATATACGCTGGAGCCGGTGCAGGATGGCGAGCGCAGCGTGACGGTACGCCGGGTGGGCGGCACGCCCATGGTGGCGGCGCTCTACCATGTGCCATCGGCAGCAGCGGCGGATTATGTCTATTTCAATCTGGCAACCATGATGTTGTCCGATACGCCTTCGGGGCAGTTGTACCGTGACCTGGTGCAGAACAACCTGGCGACGGGCGTATTCGGTTTTGCCATGGCGCGGCGGGATGCGGGGCTGGCCATGTTTGGCGCCCAGTTGCAGCCTGGCATGAGCGAAGAGAAGGCCCTGGAAGCCTTGACGGATGTGCTGGAAGCCCAGGGCACCCGGACCATGGCGCAGCCGGATCT
This sequence comes from Kerstersia sp., assembly GCF_052103615.1. Taxonomy (NCBI): domain Bacteria; kingdom Pseudomonadati; phylum Pseudomonadota; class Betaproteobacteria; order Burkholderiales; family Alcaligenaceae; genus Kerstersia; species Kerstersia sp. The sequence goes on from NZ_JBQEKA010000041.1 coordinate 2,769, forward strand.
GGACCGCGCGCGCAATCAATGGCTGACGGATTGGGAACGCACGTTCGGGGATGCGCAAAGCTTGGGCATCGCCTTGACCGAAGCCATTGCGGCGGGTGACTGGCGTCTGTTCTTCCTGCAACGCGACTGGGTGCGCGATGCGGCGCTGGATGACGTGGCCAAGGTGGCGGGCAGTTATCTGGTACGCAGCAACCGGACTGCCGGGCGCTATGTGCCGACTGACAAGCCGGTGCGCGCGCCCGAATTGGCGGCGCCCGATGTGGCGCAATTGGTGGCCGATTACAAGGGCGACGGCCAGGCGCCGCCAGCCGAGACCTTCGATACCAGCCCGGCGGCCATTGATGCGGCCACGCAGCGGAAAACGCTGGCCTTGCCCAATGGGCGCATTGGCGTTGCCATGCTGCCCAAGAGCACGCGCAGCCAGCGTGCCGAGGCGGTGCTGATGCTGTATTTCGGTGACGCCGACAGCCTTAAGGGCCACCGTGTGGCGGAAGAGGTCGTGGCCGATATGCTGGCCATGGGCACCAAAACTCGCAAACGCCAGGAAATCAATGACGCCATCGACAGCTTGCGCGGCACCCTGGGGATTTCCGGCGGCAAGGGGCAGGTGGAAGTGACCTTCTCCGCGCCGCGCGAGAATCTGCCCAAAATGATTGCGCTGGTGTTTGACCTGCTGCGCAACCCGGTTTTCCCGCAGGAAGATCTGAACACCTATTTGGGGCAGGAAAGCAACCGCTTGCGCAATGCCATGAGCGATCCCATGGGCTTGGCCGGGCAGGCGCTGGCGCGTCATGACAACCCGTGGAGCAAGGACGACATCCGCTACCAGCCAACCTTCCAGGAAGAGCTCGATGACCTGAAGGCAGTCAAGCCAGAAGGGCTCAAACGCTTCCATGAAACCTTTTACGGCGCCGGTCAGATGACGTTCTCCGCCGTGGGGGATTTCGACGCGCAGGCCGCCGAACAGGCGCTGGTGGAAGGCGTGGCCGGCTGGCGCAAGGCGCCGGACTACAGCCGGGTGGAAAACCACTACCGCAAAGTGACGCCCAAACAGTTTGAAATCGACACGCCGGACAAGGCCAATGCGTTCTATCTGGCTGGCGGCGGTTTCGAAATGCGGGATGACAACCCGGATTATCCGGCGCTGATGCTGTCCAACTTCCTGCTGGGCGCATCGGAAACATCACGCCTGTGGATGAAAATCCGCGAAGAAGCCGGTTTGTCCTACAGTGTGCGCAGCCACGCCACGGTATCGGCTTTCGAGCCGGTGGCGCGCTGGCGTGTCTATGCTATTTTTGCACCGTCTAACCGCGAGCGTCTGGAAACCCTGATTGAGCAAACGTTGACGGAAACGCTGAAGCAAGGGTTCTCGGAGAAAGAAGTGGCTGATGGCATCGAAGCCTTGCTCAACTATCAGCGCCTGTCGCGCACGGTTGATGAAAATCTGGCCCAGCGCTGGGCTAGCTACCAGGAGCGCGGGCGCAGTTTTGCCTGGGTGGAGGCATTCGAACAGAAGCTGCGCACGTTGGACGCCGCCGAGGTTAACCGGGTGCTGCGCAAATACATGCATCCGGACAACTGGAGCCGTGCCATCGCGGGAAACTTCAGCAAGAATCCCTAGGCAGACGTCACGCGGCTGGGCAGGCCAGCCCGCTGGCTGGCCTGCACCGGTTCCGGCAGCGCATCTCTTGGTATAGACACCTATTGTGCTGTTCCCCCTGGCTTATCCTCGGTTTGGCCGAAGATGAGAGCATTTCTTGCTATACTCGATGGCGCCCTTAGGGCGCCTTTTTTCGGCGTCTTCGGCTCCAGAACCGATGCCGGTCTTGCGTCCGTTTTTATGCGTCGCAAGCCAAGATCTCTTTCTTGTCGTCGAAGCTGATACAGGCCCGCAATAGTGCCAGGGTGCCGTTCGTCCCCACGGTGAACGGCGCTGCATGCATCGCGCCTTGACCGGCCGATACTGTGCTGCGCGAAGTTTCCGCGGTTTCCGTGATTGAGCAAGTTAACGAGAAAAAATGTCTAACACGTCGAAGATCCTCTACACCCACACTGACGAGGCACCGGCGCTGGCTACCCAGTCGCTGCTGCCCATTATCCAGGCTTACACCCGGTCCGCAGGTATCGCGGTCGAGACCCGGGACATTTCTCTGGCCGGTCGTATTATCGCTACCTTCCCGGAATTCCTGACGGACGAGCAAAAAGCATCGGACGATCTGGTGGAGCTGGGCCAGCTGGCGACCCGCCCGGAAGCCAATATCATCAAGCTGCCCAATATCAGCGCCTCGATTCCCCAGCTGAAGGCTGCGATCAAGGAATTGCAGACACAGGGTTACGCGCTGCCGGATTACCCGGAAGATCCTGCCAGCGATGAGCAGAAGGCCATCAAGGCGCGCTACGACAAAATCAAGGGCAGCGCCGTGAATCCGGTGCTGCGCGAAGGCAACTCCGACCGCCGCGCGCCGCTGTCGGTCAAGAACTATGCCCGCAAGCACCCGCACAAGATGGGCGCCTGGTCGGCCGATTCCAAGTCGCACGTTTCGCACATGGAAGACGGTGACTTCTACGGCAGCGAAAAGTCTGTGCTGATCGCCGCTGACGGCAACGTGAAGATCACGTTGCACGGCACGGACGGCAGCGTGCAGGTGCTCAAGGAAAAGACGCCGGTCAAGGCGGATGAAATCTTTGATAGCGCCGTCATGAGCAAGGCTGCGCTGCGCCGCTTCCTGGATGCGCAAATCGAAGATGCCAAGCAGAAGGGCGTGCTGTTCTCGGTGCACCTGAAAGCCACGATGATGAAGGTATCCGACCCGATCATGTTCGGTCAGGTCGTCGAAGCCTACTATAGCGATGTGCTGGTCAAGCATGCCGAGGCGCTGAAGGAAGCCGGTTTCAACCCCAATAACGGGATTGGTGATCTGTATGCCCGTCTGGCTTCGTTGCCGGCTGACAAGCGTGCCGAAATCGAAGCCGACATCAAGGCCGAATACGCCAAGCGTCCGGCGCTGGCGATGGTCAATTCCGACAAGGGTATTACCAATCTGCACGTGCCCAGCGACGTGATCGTGGATGCTTCCATGCCTGCCATGATCCGTGAATCGGGCAAGATGTGGGGCGTCGATGGCCAATTGCATGACGTCAAGGCCGTGATTCCTGACCGCTGCTATGCCGGCGTGTACCAGGTCGTCATTGAAGACTGCAAGCGCAACGGCGCTTTCGATCCGGTCACGATGGGCAGCGTGCCCAACGTCGGCCTGATGGCCCAGGCTGCCGAAGAGTACGGTTCGCACAACAAGACGTTCCAAATCCCGTTTGCGGGCGTGGTCCGTGTGACGGACGACGCAGGCAAGGTCCTGATGGAGCAGAACGTTGAAGCGGGCGATATCTGGCGCGCTTGCCAGGCCAAGGACGCTGCCGTGCGCGACTGGGTCAAGCTGGCCGTGACGCGTGCCCGCGCCAGTGGCGCTCCCGCCGTTTTCTGGCTGGATCCCAAGCGTGCCCACGATGCGCAACTGATTGCCAAGGTTGAGCGTTATCTGAAGTATTACGACACCAATGGCCTGGATATTCGCATCCTGCCGCCGGAAGAAGCCACGCGTCTGTCGCTGGAACGCATTCGCGCCGGCAAGGACACCATTTCGGTGACCGGCAACGTGCTGCGCGACTACCTGACTGACCTGTTCCCCATCATGGAACTGGGCACCAGCGCCAAGATGTTGTCCATCGTGCCGCTGATGGCCGGTGGCGGCATGTTCGAAACGGGCGCTGGCGGTTCTGCTCCCAAGCACGTGCAGCAATTCCTGGAAGAAGGTTTCCTGCGTTGGGATTCGCTGGGCGAATTCCTGGCGCTGGCAGCCTCGCTGGAGCATCTGGGCGAGACCTATGGCAACGCCAAGGCCAAGGTGCTGGCCAAGACGCTGGATCAAGCCACGGGCCGTTTCCTGGACGAAAACCGCTCGCCCGCCCGCAAGGTTGGCGGCCTGGATAACCGTGGCAGCCACTTCTACCTGGCGATGTATTGGGCGCAGGCCCTGGCTGAGCAGACTGAAGATGCCGGCCTGCAGGCGCAATTCGCTCCGCTGTCCAAGACGCTGGCGGACAACGAAGCCAAGATCGTGGCCGAGCTGGCTGCGGCGCAAGGCAAGCCGGTGGACATCAAGGGCTACTACCGCCCCGTGCTGTCGCTAGTCAGCCAGGCAATGCGTCCGAGCGCGACCTTCAATGAAGCGCTGAAGCAACTGGGCTGATCGCTTTCTCCTGCCTGGCGTGCCGGGCAGGGAAAACGCATCCCGCTCCCTGTCTCCGCCGCCCGTTCGGGCTGGCGGAGACAGGGAGTTTTTTATGGGTGGCCGGGATGTGCCTCAGGCTTGAGAGGGCGACAGGCAGCCACGCGCGGCGCTGGCGGTGCGCGCCGTCCGGGGTGAGGGCAGTGAGAGGGCGGCGAGAGCGCCGCACGGGCTTATTTGCTGGCGCGCTGGCGGATCAGTTCGATATAGGTATCGCTATCGAGCGGCGTGCCCAGGCGCTGAGATTCCCAGACGACCTGACCCAGACATTCCATGATTTCATGGATGGCGTGATGGCGGTCGCTGCGGCTGGCCATGCGTTCGAAGGCGGTGCGGATGCCTCGGGGGTGGTCGATGGACAGCTGTTCCTCGATGGCCAGATGCATGGATAAGTGCAGAAAGGGGTTGGTGCGGCCCTGTTCTACAGAATAGTCTGTGCCTAGCGCCTCTTCGCTTTCAAGATCCTGGTGATATTCGGGGTGCTCGGCCATCCATTCCACCGCCATGGCTTCCAGCGGGGTCTGAACCTCACCGGCACGGTGTTTGCGCCAGGCCTCGATGAAGAACTGGCGCACCTGATCGCGTGAAGGATTGAACATAGGGAAAATACCGAAAGAAGAAGGCAAAGCTTCATTTTACGCTGTCGTATGCGCTACGCTGTGACGCACTGAAATCAGCGAAACGAAGGGACACATCGTTATCGTTTCAAGCTGGCCGGGAGGGCGCTACACTGAGTCACGATCTTGCTGTTGTGAAGAAGCCGGCAGGCCAGCAATGTTGCAGGCATTTCTTGTGTCGCAGCATCGGCTTGTGTTATCCTTGAGGGCTAACTATGCCTGTGTGGCTTTTGCCAGATGGGTTTTTACCAGGTCATGGTGTCAGGTTTTCATGGTCTGGACGGTTTTGATTATCAGCGGCGCGGTCGAGCACACTTTGTAGCGGTCTGTCGCCAGTTCAACAAGGAAAATCCCATGAAAGTGGTTGCTTCGCTCAAGAACGCGAAAGAGCGTCATCGTGACTGTCAGGTCGTGCGCCGTCGCGGCAAGATCTATGTGATCTGCAAAACGAATCCCCGTTTCAAAGCACGCCAGAAGTAATTTGCCGGCCCAGGCTTGTTCTGGGCGGCAGAACCGCTAAACTTCAATAGTCGGGATTCGATAGTCGGGAATTTTCCGGCTGTCCATGGCTGTTCGAATTCCGGGTGCGTGTCGCGTGCCTGGGTGCATCATAAAGTTTCGGCGACGGGGTAGTCGTGCGTTTCTTGGCACTTAGGAAGCGCGTCGGCAGTGTGCGGTCGAATGGTTTCGGTAGCAGGACATGGTGTCCGCTATCGTAAAACCGAAGTTAACCGCGTTCTATCTGGAGAGAACAAGTGGCATCGGATAAGATTGAACTCAAGGATAGTGGGCTTAAGGTAACTTTTCCCCGCCTGAAGATTCTGGATGTGTTTCGCAACAGCGAACAACGTCACCTGACTGCTGAAGATGTTTATCGCCTGTTGATGGCTGACAACATCGAAATCGGTCTGGCAACGGTGTACCGTGTGTTGACCCAGTTCGAACAGGCTGGTCTGCTCAAGCGTAATCAGCTGGGCACGAACAAGGCTGTGTACGAACTGAACGACGGCGAGCGCCACCATGGTCACCTGGTGTGCAGCAAGACCGGCGAGGTCAAGGAGTTCCACGATCCTCAGATCGAAAAGCGTCTGCACAAGATCGCTGAGGAAATGGGGTACACCCTGTCCGAGTACACCATCAACGTCTTCGCCACGCCGAAGGCCTGAGTGCTATCCTCTCCCGCCGCATTGTCGGCGGGAAGAAAAAAAGCGGCTGATGCTTGTCATCAGGCCGCTTTTTTGTTGTCGGTGCGCCGGCAGCCGCTGGCTGCCGGGCAAAACCGGCAGCGCTGGCGGGGCGGACTGTCCGCTGCCGCCCTTTATTCGCGCCAGTGCAGCCAGCCGGCATCCAGCCAGTCTGCCAGATATTCCCGCACCGCCATGGAAACCCGTTTTTTGCGCCAGGCGGCGCAATCCAGTTCCCTGGTGTCCGCCAGCGCTTGCAGCAAGGCGTCTGACGGGGTGTCCAGGCATTCGCCATTGATGAAACACTGGCGTTCGCGGTACAGCATGCGGGTGCGTCTATCCAGTGTCAGCCGGCCATGGTCCGGCAAGCTGTCAGGCAGGCTATCGGCCATATCATCACTGTCCTCCAGGCTGGATTCGAAGACAGCATTGGGATGCGGCTCGCTGAGCCAGCAGCCGAGAAAGCGCGTGGCCAGCGCTTCATTGAATTTCACTTTGGCAACGCTATCGAGCGCATGCTGAACCAGTTTGGCCGGGATTTCTGCCGGTGTTTCCGTAGCGGCCTGGCCGAGGTCGCGATAGCGGGCTGACAGGTCAGGCCCGGGCAGCAGCGGCTGGGCATAGGTGCCGCCGCCGCAGCTGGCGCGTTCCATGACCTGATCCATGGCGGCTTCGAGCATGCCGCGCGCCAGTGTGGCGCGATCCGGGGAGCGAAAGCCGATGGAAATCGTCATGCAGTCATGGCCGACCGCAATCCCGTCATGCGCGGCCTGCGGCGGAAGATACAGCATGTCGCCAGGCTCCAGATAGTATTCGGCATCGGGCTGGAAGTTGCTGAGAATCTTCAAGGGCAGGTCAGGCACCAGATCCAGGTCCCGTTGCTGCCCGATGCGCCAATGGCGGGTGCCTTGCGCTTGCAGCAGGAAAACGTCATAGCTATCGAAATGGGGGCCGACGCCGCCGCCGTCGCTGGCAACGCTGACCATCACATCATCCAGCCGGGCATCGGGGATGAAGCGGAATTGCTGCATCAGCCGGGCAGCGGCGTCATCATGCTGATCCAGGCTCTGGACCAGCAGCGTCCATTCGCGCTCTTCACGTTTGGGCAGGCGGGCAAAGGGGCCGCTTTCCATCTGCCATTGCCCGTCTTCCTTCCAGATCAGGCGGGATTCCACCTCGTCCTGGCGCGCCAGCTTGCGCAAGCCGGGAATTTTGACCGGCGGCTTGATACCGGGCACGGCCTGCCGGATCAGCAAGGGCTTGCGCTGCCAGTAGTCGCGCATGAATTCGGCGGGGCTGATGCCGCCCAGCAAGGTCAGCGGAGTATTCAGGTTCATTGCAGCATGCCTTTCAAGCGGTAGAGCGCCTCCAGGGCTTCCCTGGGGGTCAGACTGTCGGGGTCGATATCGGAGAGGGCGGAGACGGCAGGATGGGCTTCCTGTTCCGCCATGGCATCTGCGGCGGCGGTATCCGCTGCGGCATCGTCGAAGGCCTGGCTGAACAAGCCCAATTGCGGCGTAGGCTGTCCCTGGTTTTCCAGGCGTTCCAGTTCGCGGCTGGCGTGACGGATCACGGCGCCAGGAATACCGGCGCGTTGCGCGACCTGAATGCCGTAGCTGCGGCTGGCGGGGCCTTCGCGGACTTCATGCAGAAATACGATGCCGCTGGCTGACTCGGCTGCCGCCAGATGCACATTGGCGGCCTGGGGAAATTCGGCAGGCATGCGCGTCAGTTCGAAATAGTGGGTGGCGAACAGGGTCAGCGCGTGATTATGCGTCAGCAGGCGGTGCGCGATCGCCCAGGCCAGCGCCAGACCGTCATAGGTCGAGGTGCCGCGGCCGATCTCATCCATCAGCACCAGGCTGTGCGCCGTGCTGGCAGACAGAATCGTGGCGGCTTCGGTCATTTCCATCATAAAGGTGGAGCGCCCGCCAGCCAGATCGTCCGCCGCGCCGATACGCGTGAAAATACGGTCCAGACTCCCGATGCGGGCATGGGTGGCGGGAACGAAGCTGCCGATGCGCGCCAGCAGCGCGATCAGGGCAACCTGCCGCATATAGGTGGACTTACCGCCCATATTCGGGCCGGTCACGAGCAGCATCAGGCGGGTGGCATCCAGCTGGCAATCATTGGGCGTGAAACGCTCGATGGCGTTTTCGACAACCGGGTGCCGGCCTGCTTCGATCTGGATCTCTGCCTGCGCAGAGAGTTCAGGGCGCACCCAGGCGTGCGTGCGGGCGTGGTGGGCCAAGGCGCCCAGCGTGTCCAGTTCCGCCAGGGCGGCGGCGCAGGCAGATAGCGCAGGGGCATGCGGCGCCAGCGCATCAAGCAGTTGCTCATACAGCCATTTTTCACGCGCCAGCGAGCGGTCCTTGGAAGAAAGAATTTTGTCTTCCCAGCTTTTCAGTTCCGGCGTGATGTAGCGTTCGGCATTTTTCAGTGTCTGGCGGCGGCGGTATTCCGTCGGCACCTTGTCGGCATGCAGGCGCGAGACTTCGATATAAAAGCCATGAACGCGGTTGTATTCCACTTTCAGGTTGCTGATGCCGGTGCGTTCGCGTTCGCGCGCCTCCAGGCGCATCAGGAACTCGCCATTATCGCTGGCCAGGGTGCGCAGCTCATCGAGATCGGCATCATAGCCGTCAGCGATCACGCTGCCGTCGCGGATGGCAGCTGAAGGTTCAGGCGCAATGGTGCAGGCCAGCAATTCGCCCAGGCCGGGGTCGATCTCAAGATTGGCGGCCAGATATTGCAAATGCGGCACAGTGGCATCCTGTAGCGCGAGCGCTTGCAAGACGCCGGGCAAAGCCAGCAGGGCTTCGCGCAGGCTTGCCAGTTCGCGGGGCCGCAGCGTGCGTAAGGCCAGGCGGGTGGCAATGCGTTCCAGGTCGGGAATCGGGCGCAGCGCGCGCTGCAGGCCATTGAGCAGCGCTTCTGTTTGCCAGGCCGAGGCGCCGGGAGCGGCAGCCAGCAAGGCTTCGATTGCCTGCTGGCGCGCCAGCACCGGTGAATTGTCGCGCAGCGGATGATGCAGCCAGCGTTTGAGCAGGCGGCTGCCCATCGGGGTATTGCAGTGATCCAGCAATGAAAACAGCGTCGGGCTTTCTTCACCGGAAAGCGTGCGCGTCAGTTCCAGATTGCGCCGGGTGTACGGATCCAGCACCACATACTGGCCGCTGCGATCTACCTTGAGCGTCTGCACATGGGTCAGGGTTTGGGCCTGGGTGCGGGTGGCATAGCGCAGCAGCGCGCCAGCGGCGCACTGGGCGGCATCCATTTCTTCGGCATCGAAGCCGGCCAGGGAATCCGTCCGGAAGTGCGCCAGCAAATGGCCGCGCGCGCCTTCGTATTCAAAGTGCCAGTCCGGCGTGCGGGCGATGGCGCCGTCGAATGCGACCGGCAGTTCCGCCTGGTCGGCGATGATAAGTTCTGCCGGCGCAATACGGTGCAGCTCGGCCTCCAGCTCGGCGGGCTCGCATTCTGAAATGCGGAAGTCGCCGCTGGCCAGGTTCAGCCAGGCCAGCCCATGGCGCAGCTTGCGCGGCGCTTTGCCGGTGGTGGACAGCGCCGCCAGAATCCGGTCTGACTTGCTGGGCAACAGGGCATCGTCCGTCAGGGTGCCGGGTGTCACGATGCGGACGATCTTGCGCTCTACCGGCCCCTTGCTGGTTGCCGGGTCGCCGATCTGCTCGCAAATCGCGACGGAAATATTCTGCGCGACCAGCTTGGCAATGTATTGATCCACGGCATGCACCGGAATGCCGGCCATGGGAATGGGCGAGCCTGCCGAATTGCCGCGCTTGGTCAGCGTCAGGTTAAGCAAACGCGCGCCGCGTTCGGCATCCTCGTAAAACATTTCATAGAAGTCGCCCATGCGGTACAGCAGCAGCAAGGGGCCGGCTTCCTTTTTGAGTTCCAGGTACTGCCGCATCATGGGGGTGTGCGAAGAAAGATCAGGTGTACTCATAGCAATCAATTGGTTAGGGTCTCTTCGCTGCTCATTCATGCCGGTATGGCGTCCCGCCGCACGCCAGCCCGCTGACGCCCGCAGCAGTATTGGGCGCGGGCGCGGCAGGCTGGCGCAGGATCAGCGGGTGCTGGCACGGCTGGCGGATTCATCCAGGCCTTAGGCACGGAGGCTGGCCGTTTCTGTTGCGTGCGCCGCCTGTATCCTTTCAGGCAAGGGCCACTGGCCGGTCTTGAGCATGAACAATTCAAACAGACCGGGCGGCATGGCCCGGTCGCCCGCCTCCCAGCGCTGCCAGGCGCGCATGGACACCCGCACGCAATGAGCCGCCTCGGTCTGGGTCAGATCGGCCGAGAGACGGGCATCGCGGATGGCGGCGACAGTGGGGCTGTGCTGTTTCGTCAGTTCAGGCATGGGCATGAAAGGGGGCAAGCTGCGCAGCGGCAGCCTATCCTGAGATTCTATGCGGCCAATGGTCGTATTACAAGCCTGGCCAGCGCCGTGGGCGGCCAGGCCGCCTGCCTCAAGCGAAGCGGCCGTCCGGCCAGGCTTCAATCCAGCATATAAAACCGGAACACGCCATGCTCGCCGGGAAAGGTCGCTTGCGCCAGCGAAGCCGCCAGCCGCAGACCATTTTCATCATTGCTCAGCAAGACAAAGCCGTCGCCCGTGGTCACTGACAGCATGGCGAATGCGCGATAGCCAGGGTTATTTCCCCATTGCCAGAGATAAGGGCCGCCAGCCGCGGTCTCCAGACCCCAGCCATTGCTCCAGGACAGCCCCAGGGCGGCATCCACGGGAATCGTATTCGCGAGCGTCAAGGACAACAAGTCGCGGCGGGCAGAGAGCGCAGCCAGCAATTTCGCGTAGTCGCTTGCGGTCGTGTACAGAGACGCCGCGGCATTGGGCTCCGTGAATTCGAAATGCGCGGGCCTGCCCATCCAGTTCACGCCGCTGACCACGCGCGCGCGAATGTCATCGGTCAGGCGCATGCGAGAATCATGCATGCCCAGCGGCGCGAAAACCAGCCGTGTGATAGCGGTTTCGATACTTTCGCCGGTGACTGCCGCAATGACCGCCTGCAGAAGCAAATACGCTTCGCCTGAATATTGCCAGCGCTGTCCAGGCTCGAAGTCAGGAACGAGCACATCGTCCGACCAATTAGGCAAACCGGAACTGTGATTGAGCAGCGTGGCTACTGGAATCCCTGCCAGCACCTCAGGGGGCACCCGATCTGCATGTTTGTCGTCCGGCCCGGCAAAAGGCCTTTGCCGGTGCAGATAGCCATCAGGCAGATAACGGGAGACCGGCGCCTGCAAATCGAGCTGGCCGGCACGCGCCAGCTCCAGCACTGCGTAAGCAATAACAGGTTTGGTCAGGGAAGCGGCTTGCAGAATGCCATCCTTCCGGGCGAACGCCGAATCACCGCAGCCTTCAAGAACAACCGGCTCGCCAGGCACGCCCGCGCGCAGCACGACATAAGTGGCGTAGCAAATCCGCGCGCTTACCGCGAGCTCTGCGGCCGGCGTGCTGCCATACTGGTCAAGATGACTCGCGCAGGCGGAAAGGGAAAAGGCCGCCGCGCCGGACAACAGCAGACTGCGCCGAGAAAGATTCATCACGCTCTACCAAAGAAAAAAGCAACCGGGATTGGTTTGCTATAGGGGCAGCATGGCGGCATCCGGCCCAGACAAGGGAAGGCTAGCTGACATGACAAGCCTTCCTTCGAGAGAGGCGCGGGACGCAAGTTCCCGCCGCCGCTGAGCTGGCTGCGGTTGATCCAGTTACCGGGGGGCGGGCTGGCCAAAAAAACGCCCCTGCCAGCGGAAACCGGCAGGGGCCTTATCTCGGACAGGCAAGCGTTTACAGGCTGAAATATTGCAGGGACGCCTGGATGGAAGGCAGAACCGAGCTGGCCAGCAACAGGGCCATGCCCCAATTGAACCAGCGCATCCGGCTGGCATCGGCAGCCAGATCCTGCAAGCGCGACCCCATATAAGCCCAGGCGCTGATGGCAGGCAAACTCACAATCGTATAAATCAGCCCCAGCGTCACAAACAAAGTCAGGCTGCCATTGGTGTTGCTGGTATATGAGGTCACCGCGCTCAGCGTAATAATCCAGGACTTGGGATTGACCCACTGGAACAACGCGGCGCCAACAAAGCCCAGCGGACGCCCCCGCGCGCTATCTGACGAAGGCGCGGCGCCTGCGGTGGCAATACGCCAGGACAGATAAAGCAGATACAGAATGCCCAGCACGCGTATGGTCTCGAACAGCGCGGGCGATGTGGTCAGCAAATTGCCGATACCCAGGCCGACGATGGCCACCATAATGCCGAAACCCATGGCAACCCCCAGAATATGGGGAATGCTGCGGCGGAAACCGAAATTCAACCCGGATGCCGTCAACATAATGTTGTTAGGCCCCGGCGTGATGGCGGTCACCAGTGAATAAACCAGGAAAGAATAGAACGTAGCCAGTTCCATGATGCGGTGCGACTCGAAAAAAAATCAGGGGGGGCAAAGACCAGGCTTGCCGTTGATCCAAATTGAAACGGTCAGCGCAACGCTCGCGGCGGCCCGGCCTGACCGGAATGGCCTTCGAAACGGTGCAGGACGGATAACGCGGGAAACATGGCTATTGATTTAAAATATTCAGTGTTTTGTGTAATTTAACTTATATTGTTCTGGTCATTAAAGGGGGGAGCGCCGCTGTGGAAGAAAAAACGAATCGCATTAGGAAAGGCGCAGGGGCAGGTGCGGCCTTGGATGAGGTTGACCGAAGATTGTTAAGCCTGATTGCAGCGGATGCGACACGCAGCTATGCCGCGTTAGGCGAAGCCTTGCACCTCTCTGCGCCGGCGGTGCATGAACGGGTCAAGCGGCTCAAGCAAGACGGCGTCATCAAAGGAACTGTCGCCGTGCTCGACGGCCCCTCGATTGGCCGTCCGCTGCTGGCATTCATCCAGGTCAAAACCCGCAACTGGGCGACGACCCTGGAACAGAACGACTTCACGGGCTTTCCGGATATCGAAGAAGTTCACACCATCACCGGCCAAAGCGACGTCCTGCTCAAAGTCCGCACCCGGGACACCCAGGCCCTGGAAGAAATCCTGGCGCGCATCCAGGGATTTGAAGGCATAGACGGCACACACTGCATCGTTGCCCTCTCCACCTACCTGGAACGCGGCCCTAGCCCCTGATAAACCGCCAGCCATCTCCTGCTATTTCATTCCACCGGAAACTCGCAGCAAGCAGGGCGTTATCGTTATCCATCGCCCTGGTTAATGCTATGACTGCCACCACCCCAGCCAGCGCCATCTGCGCCGTCACAGCTGTTACAGCCGTCACAGCCATCACTTAACTAGCGCCGTGGCGGGGGGCGGGGCGGGCGGCAGTGGAGCGTGCAGTGACGGGCGGGACTGGCGGGGAAGCCAGGGCGCACATGTTTGAGCGAGACGCTTGCGGACAGTCCGGCGGACTGTCCGCCTCGCGAGTTGTGCGCCCGCCCCGCCAGTCCTGTCCGTCGCGGGCAGTTCCGGCGCAGCCGGAACCACGCGATCTGCTGCTTGCCCCGCCCCCCGCCACGGCGCGGCCTTAGTACGCTCTTGGTACGTCCTTGGTACGCCCCCATCCTCAAACTGCCCCGTCACCAATGCATGAAGAAGCAAGCAACTCCCCCGCCAGGAAAAACACCTCAACACCAGTCCTGATGCGGCCTTGAGGCGCTTACCTGAGGGTAACTCCCATATAGTTCCGGCCACTTTTTTTCGCTACATTGCTTTAAAAGTAAAATATGTATTTATAAAATAAATTTCCAGCCGGGCCAGTCCTGGCGGGCTCTCAACCCGAGGTAAGCATGGAAGTCTCCGCACACGTTGACACCTTCGCACGCGACAATCTGCCGCCGCAAGACACTTGGCCCGTCATGCTTGAATCACCCGACACCCAATACAGCGCGCGCCTGAATTGCGCCGTAGAACTCGTCGATCGGCACGTCAGCGAAGGCCGTGGCGACCGGATCGCCCTGCGCTGGCAACACCAGGACGGCACCCATGCCGCCATGAGCTACCGTGAACTGCAAGCGCTCACCAACCGCATGGCCCGCGTCCTCATTGATGACATGAAACTGGTGCCGGGCAACCGCATCCTGCTGCGCGGCGCCAACCACCCGCTCATGGCCGCAGCCTGGCTCGCAGCCGTCAAAGCCGGCATGGTCACCGTCCCCACCATGCCCTTGCTGCGTGCCAAAGAACTCAAACAAGTCATCGAAAAAGCGCAAATCAGCGCCATGCTTTGCGACTCGCGCTTGGCCGAAGAAGCGGAATACTGCCGCACCCCTGGGCATGAACACTACTGCGCCGGCCTGCAACAAATCCGCTTCTTCAACCAATCCGGCGGTGCATCGCTCGAAGCCCTGGCCGCGGCCCAGCCTGATGACAGCTTCACGGCCTGCGACACCGCTGCCGATGACGTCTGCCTCATCGCCTTCACCAGCGGCACCACCGGCATGCCCAAAGGCTGCATGCACTTTCACCGTGACGTCCTGGCCATGTGTGACCTGTTCTCGCGTCACATCCTGCAGCCCGGGCCGGACGACATCTTCTGCGGCACGCCGCCGCTGGCATTTACCTTCGGCCTGGGCGGCCTGCTGTGCTTCCCCCTGCGTGTCGGCGCCAGCGTCGTTTTGGCGGAAAAGCTATCGCCAGCCAGTCTGCTGCAAACCGTGCAGGACTTCGGCGTCTCCATCGTCTTCACGGCGCCTACCTTCTACCGCCAAATGGCCGCGCTTGCCGGAAACTATGATCTCTCCCGCCTGCGCCGCTGTGTCTCGGCGGGCGAAGCGCTGCCCGATGCCACGCGCCAGCTCTGGAAAGACGCCAGCGGCATCGAAATGATAGATGGCATCGGCGGCACCGAAATCATCCACGTCTTCATCTCCAGCCGCCCCGAAGCCGTGCGGCGCGGCGCCATCGGCCAGGTCGTGCCGGGCTATGAAGCTTGCATTGTCGATGCGCAAATGCAGGCGGTGCCGGATGGCACGCCAGGCCGCCTGGCCCTGCGCGGCCCCACGGGCTGCCGTTACCTGGCTGATGACCGCCAGAACGTCTTCGTCCAGCAAGGCTGGAACCTGCCTGGCGACGTCTTTGTCCGCGACAGCGACGGCTACTACTTCTACCAGGCGCGCAATGACGACATGATCGTCTCGGCTGGCTACAACATTGCCGGGCCCGAAGTCGAAGACGCGCTGCTGCGCCACCCCGCTGTCGCTGAATGCGGCGTGATTGGCTGGCCGGATGACTTGCGCGGCCAGGTAGTCAAAGCCTATGTCGTCCTCAAAACCGGCAACGCCGGTGACGAAGCCATGGTGGAAACACTGCAACGCTTCGTCAAAGAAAGCGTGGCGCCTTACAAATACCCCCGCCTGATCGAATTCGTCGATAGTTTGCCGCGCACCGAAACCGGCAAACTGCGCCGCTTCGCCCTGCGCCAGGAAGCGCGCTGACGCAGGCAGAGCAGGGCATGCCTCGGGATTTACCCGACAGGCGCAAAAGGCGCATGTAGGCAGGCAGCAGGACAGCGTAGTATCAAGCAGTGCCAGCCGGCCGGCACCGAAATCGGCCGGTTTCATAACCATACTGGAGACACACATCATGATCAGGAAATCCATTGCTGTCGGCGCCATGCTGGCAGGGGCGTGCGCGGTTGCGCAGGCCCAGGATCCGGTGCGCATCGGTTTTATTACGACGCTCTCCACCCCGGCGGGCTACATCGGCGAAGACCTGCGCGACGCCTTCAACCTGGCGATCGAGCAAGGCGGCGGCAAACTGGGCGGCGTGCCGGTAGAACTGGTCGTCGAAGACGACGCGCTCAAACCCGCCAACGCCAAACAGGCTGCTGACCGCATGGTGCAATCCGGCGTGCCGCTCTTCACCGGCGTGATCTTCTCCAACGTACTGGCCGCCGTCGTCCCCAGCGTGACCAAAGCCGATGACTTCTACATCAGCCTGAATCCCGGCCCGTCCAATTTCGCGGGCCAGCGCTGCGACCCGAACTACTTCGTGGTGTCCTACCAAAACGATGCCTTCTACTCGGCAGGCGGTGTGGCAGCCAATGAACTGGGCTATAAAAAAGTGGCCGTGCTGGCGCCCAACTACCAGGCTGGCCGCGATGCCATCGCAGGCTTCAAGGAAAACTTCCAGGGCGAAATCGTCGCGGAAATCTATACCAAGCTGGATCAATCCGATTTCTCGGTTGAACTGGCGCGCATCCGCGCCATTGCGCCTGACGCGGTATATCAATTCCATCCTGGCGGCACGGGCATCAACTTCGCCAAGCAATATGCGGCAGCGGGGCTGACCAAAGAAATCCCGATGATTATCCCGAGCTTCTCGATGGATGCTCATATGCTGAAGGCCACCGGTGATGCCGCCGAAGGCGTCTATACCACCGGCATCTGGTCGCTGGACACCGACACGCCGCAGTCGCGCGCCTTTGTCGATGCTTTCCAGAAGAAATATGGCCGTGTGCCCACCGACTATGCCATGCAAGCCTATGACACGGCCCAGCTGATGGGCACGGCGCTCAAGGCCGTCGATGGCGATATGTCCCGCAAGGACGAGTTCCGTGAAGCCATGCGCAAGGCGGAATTCGACTCGCTGCGCGGCAACTTCCGCATGAACGTCAACCAGCACCCCATCGAGGACTACTACCTCATGCAGATCGTGCGCCAGGACTCGGGCGAACTGGCCCCGCGTACCGTGCGCAAGCTGATGACCGACCATGAGGACAGCTACGCCAAACTCTGCAAGATGCCATCATGACTTTTTTCCTCGAACAGTTGCTCAACGGTTTGCAGTTCGGCGCCATGCTCTTTTTGCTGGCAGCCGGGCTGACCCTGATTTTCGGCATTATGGGGGTCGTTAACCTGACACACGGCTCGTTCTACATGGTGGGGGCCTATTGTGCGGCCTACGCCATTGCTAATACCGGCTCCTTTCTGGCCGGCATCCTGGCGGCACTGCTGGGGGCAGGCATTTACGGGCTGGTGGTGGAAGTGCTGGTGATACGCCGGCTGTATCAGCGTGACCACCTGTATCAGGTATTGGCAACGTTCGGGTTGCTGTTGTTCACCAACGAGGCGGTCAGCCTGATTTTCGGGCGCCGCCCGCCCTTGGTGAATATCCCGGAAATTCTGCAGGGCGCAGTTACGCTGGGGCCGGGTTTTCAATATCCGGTCATCCGCCTGGCTTTCATCCTGGTGGGCGCGCTGGTGGCGCTGGGCCTGTGGCTGCTGGTCAACCGCACACGCATTGGCATGCTGATACGCGGCGGCGCGGATGACCATGGCATGGTCGAAGCGCTGGGGGTGGACATCCGCCGCCTTTACACACTGGTATTCGGGCTGGGCGCCTTGTTGTGCGGCCTGGCTGGC
The DNA here is from genome assembly GCF_052103615.1 of Kerstersia sp. Taxonomy (NCBI): domain Bacteria; kingdom Pseudomonadati; phylum Pseudomonadota; class Betaproteobacteria; order Burkholderiales; family Alcaligenaceae; genus Kerstersia; species Kerstersia sp. The sequence goes on from NZ_JBQEKA010000041.1 coordinate 20,258, forward strand.
GTCATGGCAGCGCCGCTGCTGGCAGTGGAAATCGGGATGGGTGAGCGCATCCTGATTACGACCTTCGTCGTGATCGTGATCGGCGGCGTCGGTTCGGTGCGCGGGGCGCTGGCAGGCGCACTGCTGGTAGGCATGGTGGACAGTCTGGGCCGGGCCTATTTGCCCACCCTGCTGGGGCAATTGTTCCCGCCGACGATCGCCGACCCGCTGGCTGCCGGTTTCGCATCGGCCAGCATTTATGTCTTGATGGCCATTGTCCTCATTATCAAGCCTTCAGGCCTGTTCCCGGCGCGGAGCTAACATGATTCAAAACTCCTTCAATTCCCGGCGCGCCCTGTTCGGCTGGGGCGGCTTGCTGGTGCTGGCGCTGCTGCCGGTGCTGGCCGACGCCTTTGGCTCACCCTATTGGGTCAATCTGGCGACACGCTTTTTGATCTACGGCCTGGTGGCCGTCAGCCTGGATCTGGTGATTGGCTACGGCGCCATGATCAGCTTTGGCCATGCCATGTTCTTCGCCATGGGCGGCTATGTGGTGGGCATCATTTCTTTTCATACCTTCGAAGCCGGGCCATTGTTCGGCTGGGCAGGAAGCAATGAGGCGCTGCTGGTCTGGCCGCTGGCACTGGTTTTCAGCGCCTTGCTGGGGCTGCTCACCGGCTACCTGGCGCTGCGTACCCGGGGCGTGCAGTTCATCATGATTACTCTGGCGTTTGGCCAGATGATGTACTTCATCCTGGTGTCGCTGCAAGTGTATGGCGGTGATGACGGCCTGCTGCTCAATGAGCGCAACCATCTGCCCGGCGTGGATCTGTCCAGCGACAGGCAGCTGTATTACGTCTGCCTGGTCCTGCTGGCCATCTGGACATTGCTGTGCATACGCGTGGTCAATTCGCGCTTTGGCATGGTGTTGCAGGCGCTGCGCCAGAGTGAGCGTCGCGCCGAGAAACTGGGCGTTGCCCAAGTGCCGCACCGTCTGGCTGCCTTTGTGCTGTCGGCGGTGGGCACCGGGCTGGCGGGTGTGCTGTGGGCCAATTATTCCGGGCTGGTGACGCCGGACATGGCGGCCTGGACCAAATCCGGGGAATTCATGGCCATTGTGATCCTGGGGGGCGTTGGCACGCTGCTCGGGCCGATAGGCGGCGCGGCGGTCTTCCTGGGGCTGGAGCAGGCGCTGTCGGCCGTCACGGAGCACTGGCTGCTTTATATGGGGCCGCTGCTGGTGCTGGTCGTGCTGCTGGCGCAGCGCGGGCTGTTCGGACGATTGCTGGAGAAGCGCAATGGCCAATGAACAAGGCAATCAACAAAGCAATCAAGCAGGCAACCAAGCAGTCAAGCAAGCCGGTGCTTCAGCGCAGGACGGCGCCGCGCCCTTGCTGCGCATTGCCGGGCTGCATAAGGCCTTTCATGCGGTGAAAGCCACCAATGGCGTGGACTTGACGGTGCTCAAGGGCGAAATCCACGCCATTATCGGGCCTAACGGCGCGGGCAAATCGACGTTGATCACACAGATCTGCGGTGAAATCCTGCCCGACTCGGGCGTGATAGAACTTGAAGGCCGCGATGTGACACGCCTGCCGCCTTATCTCCGGGCGCGGCTGGGCTTGGGGCGTTCGTTTCAGATCACTGAGCTGTGCCAGGAATTCAATGTGCTGGAAAACGTGATCCTGTCGCTCATGCTGCTCAAGTCGCGCGGATTCGGCATGTGGAGCAACCCGCGCAATGACGGCGCCATGCATGAACGCGCCATGCACTGGCTGGAGAAAGTCGGGCTGGCGGACCGTGCCCTGGCGCGTACCTCAGACCTGGCGCATGGCGAGAAACGCCAGCTGGAACTGGCCGTGGCCCTGGCGCGCGAACCGCGCCTGCTGCTGCTGGATGAACCGATGGCAGGCATGGGCGGGGATGAGTCCGCGCGCATGACTCGTTTGCTGGCCGACATCAAGCAGGACTATGGCATCCTGCTGGTCGAACACGATATGGATGCCGTCTTCGCGCTGGCAGACCGGGTCAGCGTATTGGTCTATGGCCGCATCATTCACACCGGGGATCCGGCGTCCGTCCGGCAGCACCCGGATGTGCGCGCTGCCTATCTGGGGGAAGAAACATGCTGAAGGTACAGGAACTTGCAGGCGGCTATGGCGGCAGCCAGGTCTTGTTCGGTATGTCATTCGAAGCGGATCAGGGGGAAGTGATTGCCCTGGTCGGACGCAATGGCATGGGCAAGACCACCACCGTGAAAACCGTCATGGGGATGCTGCCTTCGCGTGGCGGGCAGGTCAGTTTCCGCGGCAAACCGCTGGCGCGGCTGGCGCCCAGCGTGGTAGCACGCCTGGGCGTAGGCCTGGTGCCGGAAGGCCGGCGTGTCTTCGGCTCATTGTCGGTAGAGGAAAACCTGCTGGCCACGGCACGGCGTGAAAATGGCCGTGACAGCTGGGATTTGAAACGGGTCTATGCCTTGTTTCCGCGCTTGCAGGAAAGGCGCAAGCAATCGGCGCGTACCTTGTCAGGGGGCGAGCAGCAGATGCTGGTCGTGGGCCGGGCGCTGATGACCAACCCGCATTTGCTGATTCTGGACGAAGCCACCGAAGGCCTGGCGCCGCTGATCCGCCAGGAAATCTGGACCTGCCTGCGCCAGCTCAAGACCGAAGGCCAGACGATTATGGTGATCGACAAGAACCTGCCGGAAATGGCAACCCTGGTCGATCGCCACTACATTGTTGAAAAAGGCCGGGTGGTCTGGTCCGGCAGTCCGTCTGCCCTGGCAGGCGAGGCGGGCTTGGCCAGCCGGTATCTGGGGGTCTAGCCCCAGGGCGGCAGATCTGGCCTGCTGCCCCTGTCCGGCAGGGGCTGGCCGCCGGGCGCAGGGAAAAATGCCTGCTGCCCTGGTGAGGGGGCGATAGATGTTTATCGCCCCAGGTCTTTGGCCGTGACGCCGGCAATCCCCCAGTTTTCCTTGGGCACTTCATGGATCCAGACGCGGACATTGGCGACTGGCGCATCCAGGGCTTCGACCAATGCCTGGGTGACTTTTTCAATGACGGCTTTCTTTTGCTCTGCCGTACGTCCTTCGAGAATATGGATTTGAGCAAATGGCATGGCGGCTTCCTGGCATCGGGTAGGGCAGGTTTACGATTGCCCCAGTTTCAGGGAATAGCATCAGCCAGGCCGCCAGCGGCAGAGCAGGCTCTGCGCCGCTGACGGCCGCGGCGTTCAGGCAAAGCGCAAGGAGACGCTGCCCATGCCGTGGACCCGCAGGCAAACGTGGTCGCCGGCGGCAACGGCGACCGCTTCCGTCACGCCACCCGACAGGATGACGCTGCCCGCCGGAATTTCCTGGCCCTTTTTACCCAGGTGATTGGCCAGCATGGCAATAGCTGCTGCCGGGTGCCCCAGCACGGCGGCGCCTGCGCCCAGGGCGACGGGTTCGCCATTTTTTTCCAGCACGATGCCGACCGTGCGCAGGTCGGTCTGATCGGGGCGCAGCGCCTGGCCGCCGACGACAAAACGGGCGGCGGAGGTGTTGTCCGCGACCACGCTCTTGAGGTCGAATTTGAAGTCGCGGTAGCGGCTGTCGATGACTTCAATGCCAGGCAACACGAATTCCGTGGCCGCCAGCACGGCGCCGATATGGCAGCCTGGGCCTTTGAGCGCATGCTTGAGCACGAATGCGATTTCCGGCTCCACCTTGGGGTGGATCAGTTCGCTGGTCTTGATTTCCGCCCCTTCGGGCACGCTGTATTCATCCACTAGAAAACCGAACACCGGCGTTTCCACGCCCATTTGCTTCATCTTGGCGTGCGAGGTCAGGCCGGCTTTCAGGCCGACCACGCGGGCGCCGCGAGCCAGTTTGCGGCGCAGGATTTCGTCCTGGATAGCGTAGGCGTCATCCCAATCCATGTCCGGGTGGTCATTGGTAATCTTCGGGGTATCGCGGACTTCCAGCTGGCAGGTTTCCAGGTGATCGGCCAGTTGCTTGATAGTGTCAGGGCTCAGTGCCATGTCGTCATTCCTTGTGTTGTCGGGTGTAAGCCTGTCCATCCGGCCCGAAGACAGAATGGAGAGGCTGGGGGTTCATGTCAGAGGGCGCGGGTTTAAACAAAACGTACCGAGCAGCCGCCGATGCCGCCTATGGTCACGCGCAGGTTGTCGCCAGCTTGTACCGGCACCATGGCCGCCAGCGAGCCGGACAAAATGACCTCGCCGGCTTCCAGCGCGATGCCCAGCCGGCCCAAGGTATTGGCGAGCCAGGCCACCGCATTGGCAGGGTGCCCCAAGGCAGCGGCGCCAGCGCCGGTGGCGACGACCTCGCCGTTCTTTTCCAGCACCATCCCGCAGGTATAGAGATCGACATCGCGTACATCGACGAGTCGGTCGCCGAGCACGAAAACGCCGCAGGACGCGTTATCGGCCACGGTATCTTGAATCTTGATTTTCCAGTCGCGGATGCGTGAATCCACGATCTCAAAGCAGGCCATCACGCCTTCGGTGGCCGCCATGACATCGGCCGCAGTCACGCCTGGGCCCTTGAGAGTCTTCTTCAGCACGAAGGCGATTTCGCCTTCGGCCTTGGGCTGGATCAGGCTGCTGGCCTCGATAGGCTGGCCCTCGTTATAGACCATGCCGTCAGTCAGCCAGCCGAAATCCGGCTGATAAACGCCCAGCATGTTCATCACGGCCTGGCTCGTGACGCCGATTTTCTTGCCCACCACGCGTTCGCCGCTGGCCAGGCGCAGTTGCTGCATGGCCTGTTGAACGGCGTAGGCATCTTCGATGCTCATGTCGGGGTGGCGTTCGGTCAGCGGCGCGATCACCTGGCGTTGCTGCAAGGCCTGGTAGAGCTCGGCGCCGAGTTGCTGGATCAAAGGCTTATCCATGGCTAAATTCCTGTGTTGCTTGAAGGGTCGAAAGTGTGAACGGGACGAAGACCTGTATCGAGTGTAGAGAGGACGTGTGTCCGTGTCAGGCGCGAGGATAGGCGGCGGATCATTCTCCGTGTTGCGTGGCGCCGAAACCATCGCTCCGGCGCGCGCCTGAGGGGCAGATGCCGGCCCTCAGGCGCGCGGCCCGCTCAAGCGGCTTCTTGGCGCGCCGGCCGCGGGACGGCCTGCGCTGGCTGCAAGGCCCGGGGTTCGGCGCTGCCCGCTTCGGCGAGGAAGTCTCCGACCAGGCGGGAGAAACGTTCCGCATGTTCGATTTGGGTCCAGTGGCCGCAATGCCCGAAGACATGCAATTGCGAGCGCGGAATCCACTGCGAGAGCGTGACCGAGTTCTGCAGGGGAATGACTTGATCTTCACGCCCGTGAATCACCAGGGTTTCGTGCGGCAGGGCGCGGATGTCTTCTTCGTGGCTGGCCAGCGCATCAACCCAGCGCTGGCGCGGGGCCGGGAACATGGCGCCAAAGGCTTCCTGCACGCCGGGGCGGATGCTGGCCTGGTAGCGCAATTGGGCCAGTTCGTCACTGACCAGATCGCGGTCATGGGCGAAAATATCCAGCACCTGGCGCATGCTTTGCGGCGACGGGGTATAGCCCCAGACCGAGTCCAGGCCGGGCGTCAGCGCAAACGGCACGCCGACGCTGCCCATCAGCACCAGGCGGCGCACGCGCTCCGGGTGCCGGATCGCCAGGGCCAGTGCCAGGGCGCCACCAAAGGAGTTGCCGACAATATCGGCCTGCTCTATGCCCAGGGCATCAAGCACTCCCAGGGCCTGGCGGACCCAAACCCAGGAAAACAGGTCGTGGCGCACGCCGGGCAAGGACAGATCCAGGCCTTCGCTATAGCCGAAACCCGCCATATCGGGGGCGATGACACGCGCGCGCTTGGCCAGCGCAGGCATGACAGAGCGCCAATTGGCCCAGGCCGATACGCCCGGGCCGGAGCCATGAATCAGCAGTACCGGCGCGCCTGAGCCCATGTCATGAACATTGGTGCGCAGGCCGGTGGCCATGATGCTGCGGCCGATTTCAGGGTTGTTATCAGAGCTTGATGCAGACATTTTTCAACTCCGTGTAGAACTCCAGCGAGTGCACGCCGCCTTCGCGGCCGATGCCGGAATGCTTGGCGCCGCCAAAGGGAGTGCGCAGGTCGCGCAGGAACCAGCTGTTGACCCAGGAAATGCCTACCTTCATGCGTTGCGCCACGCGGTGCGCGCGCGCCACGTCACGCGTCCAGATGGCAGCGGCCAGGCCGTACTCGCTGTCATTGGCCTTTTTGACGGCTTCTTCTTCGGTATCGAAGGGGGAAATGTGGCAGCAAGGCCCGAAGATTTCTTCTTTGATGACGCGCGCCGTTTCCGGCAGGCCGGTCCAGATGGTGGGCTGCACCCAGGCGCCTTCGGCCAGCGCACCGGCCATGGCAGGTTTGCCGCCGCCCGTCACGACCGTGGCGCCTTCTTCGGCAGCCAGTTTGTAGTAGGACAGCACTTTTTGCTGATGTTCGCGGCTGACCAGCGGGCCCAGCTTGGTATCCGGGTCTTCCGGCAGGCCGATTTTCCAGCCCTCGATCTGGCGTTTGAGTTCCGCCACGAATTTGTCGAAGATGGGGCGTTCCACATAGACACGTTCGGTGCCCAGGCAAACCTGGCCGCTATTGACGAAGGCCGAACGCAGCGTGCCTTCAATGGCGGCGTCGAAATCGCAATCGGCAAAGACGATGGCAGCGTTCTTGCCGCCCATTTCCATGCTGACCGGGCGCGCGCCCTTGGCTGCGGCCTTCATGATGACTTCGCCCGTGCGGGTTTCGCCCGTGAAGGTAATCGCGTCCACCTGCGGGTGGCTGGTCAGGAATTCACCGGCTGAATCCGGGCCGAAGCCGTGCACCACGTTGTAAACGCCCGGGGGAATACCGGCTTCGTTCATCACTTCGCCCAGCAGCGCAGCCGTTTGCGGGGTTTCTTCGGATGGCTTGACCACGACGGTATTGCCGCAGGCCAGCGCCGGGCCCACTTTCCAGGTCATCAGCAGCAGCGGCAGGTTCCACGGGCAGATCACGCCGACCACGCCGACCGGGCCACGGTAGCCATAGTTGATCGCGCCGCGGCCATCGGGCGTCTGCATTTCAAAGAACTCGGTCGGCACATTCTTGATGACGTCGGCGAAGATCTTGAAGTTGGCGGCGCCGCGCGGAATGTCGATATGGCTGGCAATGCTGCGCGGCTTGCCGGTGTCGGCGCATTCGGCTGCCAGGAATTCGTCGAAGCGGCGGTTGATACCATCGGCGACGGCATACAGGCGTTCGACGCGCTCGGCCACTGTCATGCTGGCCCAGGGGCCGTCAAGCGCGGCGCGGGCCGCTGCGACGGCGCGATCGACCTCAGCCTTGCCGGCTTCGTGAACCTGGGCGATCACGCTGTGATCCATGGGCGAGTGTTTGGCGAAGTGCTTTTGCGTCGCCACGTATTCGCCGTCGATAAAATTGAGAATCTGTTTCTGGGTCATGGCTGTTAATCCTTGTTGCCGTATGGCTGCGGCGGGGCCGCAGAGGAGTTAGTCGTTCGGGGCCAGCGCGGCAAGCCCGGCCCCGGCTATCAATTCATCCTGGGCTTCGCTGCCGCCGGATACACCAATGCCGCCCAGGCGCTGGCCGCCGATTTCGATGGGCAGCCCGCCGCCGAAGGCGACAAAGCGCGGCCGGCGCAGCAGCCCGTCCTGCACGGCGGGGGAATGCGCTTGCATGGCTTCGGGCCATTTCCCGGTCGCCAGCCCGAAGCTGGCGGAGGTGTAGGCCTTGTCGATGGCGATGTCGATGGAATGCAAGGGGGCGCCGGGCTGGCGGATGAAACCGACCAGCGTCCCGGCGTTGTCCACCACGGCGATATTGACGGCCAGGCCCAGGGCATCAGCCTCATGCTGCGCTGCGTCCAGCAGGCTCAGCACTGCCGGGGCGCGCAGGGTAGGCTGGTTGACGAAAATGTCTGCGGAAAGCCGGGTCGTCATGGCAAGTCTCTCGGTATGGGGCAGGCAAAAAGCCTGGAAAAATGGCCTGGGGAAAAAAGGCCAGTTACAGGGGGCGGGACAGCGCAGCTGCTCAGTTGGCAGGCGCGGCGGCGCTGCAATTCGCGGGGGCGGCTGCTCCCTGCTCTTGCAGCGCTGCGATTTCCTGCCTGGCAAGCGCCATCTGGGCCAGGAAAGTCGGGTCGGTATGCAGGGTGGCGACGGAAGCAGCGCCCATCAGGCGGCCTGAATCGACATCGCTTTGCCAATGCACGCCGCAAATGACCCGGCTCTGGCCGTAGTCGTAGGCACGCTGGAAGAGGGCATCGGCGCGGCTGGGAATCAGCTCGGCCAGCACCAGGCCCCAGGCCCAGCCCAGGGCGGCATGGCCGGACGGGTAGGAACCGTTTTTGGCCAGCGAAGCCTCTTCTTCCGGCGTGCAGCTGGCTTGT
>NZ_JBQEKA010000042.1:0-17105 GCF_052103615.1 Kerstersia sp.
CGCGGCCTCGGCAAAATCAAAGCTGCTGTGCTGGCCGGCGTAAAGCAGCGCATCCTTCAGCGGCCAGCCCAGATCCAGCAAGGCCACACGCTGCCCTGACGGCAACGCCAGGATCTGCTCGGGCGTCATCACTCTGTGCTTGCCGTGCCCCTGGGCCGCGCCCGCATCGCGCCACAGCGACTGTTGCAGCAAGCCTGCCCAATGCACAGCAGCGGTGGAACAGCCCACGCCAGGCCGGCTGCCCAGCACCAGCAACAGCCGGCCGCTGCGCGGCATAAGCGCAGCCTCCTGGCGTACCGTACTGGCCTGCTTGAGCAAACGCTCCGTGATTTGCCGCAACTCGACGGCATTGCCCGGGTCAACAAAATCGCTGACACCTGCGCGCAAGGCCGCGATCGCGCAGCCCGGCGCATGAACGCTGCCCAGCGCCACGCGCGGCACACCGGGCCAAGCGCTACCGGCCCACTGGGCCAGCGCCGCCGCCGCGCCTTCCTGCTGCGCCGCCAGGAAATCCAGGAACAACAAGGATGGCGCCGCCTGCATGGCGGCCTCCAAGGCGCCGGCTTCCGGCATAACCTGACGGATCACGCCCTGCCCGGCCAGCAACACGCCCAGCTCATGCGCCAGGCCCTCATCCGCAGAGCACAGCAGCAAGACAGGCGGCAGCTCGGCCGCGAGGTCCTGTTCAGCAAGCCCGATCATGTTCATTCCATTAGCGCGAGAAGCCTGGCAAACCCTGGCCGGCAGCAGGGCCCAACAGGAAATAGGACCAGCCGTTGGTCGCCTTGTCGTTCTGTTCCTGGGTTTCGCCTGGCAATGGCAAAGTCACACCCTTGGCAATCGGACGCACCAGGCGCGGGGTCACCACGATGACCAGTTCGCGTTCTTTCTGCTCGTACTTCATGTTGCGAAAGAACGTGCCGATGATGGGCAGGTCGCCCAGGAACGGGAATTTATCGACGTTGGCAGTGGTCTCGCGCGACACCAGGCCGCTGATCACGAAGCTTTCGCCATCCGCCAGTTCCACCATGGTGTCGGCCCGGCGCGTGCGTATGGCAGGAATCAAGGAATCCCCCACGGCAATGGCGTTGCTGTAATCCAGGTCGCTCGCTTCCGGCGCGATTTTCAGCGCGATGCGGTCGGCAGACAGCACCGTCGGGGCAACACTCAAGCCTATCCCGTAGGATTTGAATTCGACATTCTGGGTGCCCAGGGAACCCGATGCGGGCACAGGAATTTCGCCGCCCGCCAGGAAGCTGGCGCTTTGGCCCGACAAAGCCACCAAGGTGGGTTCGGCCAGAATGCGCGCCATGCCATTATTTTGCAGCAGGTTCAGCGAAGCGCCGAAGTTGGTTGCGCTATAGAGAAGAGAAAAACCATCACCAATAACATTGGCTTCACCTGCGTTGTTACCGCCTTGCCAGCTTGTTGGTTTCTTGCCCTTGACTGCGTCGTAACCGATGCGGCCGCCGCGCCAGTTGATGCCCACTTCTTTCAGCACGCTGGTGTTGACCTCCACCACTTTGACTTCAACCTGCACCACTTGATTGGGGCCCACCGTGGAGGCATCGACAATGCGGTCCGGCGCGGCGCTGGCAGCGGCCACGGCGGCTGCATTACGATGCGACACCAAGGTATCGGAATGGCCGCTGATCACAGCCGCATCCCCGGAAGCATCCACCTGAGCCTGCACCGGCTGCTGGCGCGTCAGCATGCTGGCATGCACATCACTGACAACGCGCACCGGCCAGCGCTGCGGCTGTTGCTGCCCGCGCGACCAGACCTGTACGGTGGTACGCCCGGGTTTCAGGCCTTGCACAAACACATCCGCCTGCCGGTTGGCCGACAGAATCTGCACATCCGCCACGGCGGGGTCATCAATCAATACCCGCACCGGCACACCGGCAACCGGCAGCATCAGCTGGGTGCGTTCGGCCATCACGATTTCCTGCCCCTGGGCCGCCACGGCCACTGGCCGCTGCGCCTGAGTCTGGGCCAGGGCAGTGCCCGAGCAGGACAGCGCCAGCAAACACGCTGCCGCCAGCAGGCGCACACCGCCGCCCAAGGAAGGGTTGAAAGCGTTGCCCCGCCTGCCGTGCCCCTGAGGCTTGCGCAGCCCAGTGGCCATTTCCAATGAATTCATCTCTGTATTCCGCCTGTATCTGAAGGATTCATGAGCTGGGTTTGGCCCTGCCTCAATAACGCACCTGTTCGCGCTGGCTGCCACGGACAACCTCGATGCTGCGCACCGGCGCCTGAGCGGCACGCGCTGCCCGCACCTGCTGTTTCTTTTTCTCTTCCGGCTTTTCCACCTTTTCCGGCTCCGGGCCGGACAGCTGCAGCAGGCTTTCACCCGCGTAGGCCCGGTTCGCGCCTTGCTGGAGCAATTCCTTTTCTTCCGGTTTGAGATCCGGGCGGCCGGCCAACAGCAACTGGCGTGCCGGGAACAGGGCCGGGTCCGGCCTGGCTTCATCTTCAGGTGAACGCAACACCAGCTGCAGCTTGCCATTGCGGCCCGCCAGCAATAATTCATTGACCTGATCCACAGGCACAGCCAGCACCGCCGTCCGTGGCGCCGCGTTATTCACGCTATTGCGCGGCGCACGGCTATTGGCGCCAGCGCTGGCTGAGACACGCTGCCCCTTGCCCCCTTCTTTTTCGTCCGGCAAGGGCTCACGCTGGGGCGGGCCGTCCACGGAGTCGATGCCGTAGGCAAGCACCCGCTGCCGCGACTGCAACAGACGCGATTGCGTCCCGCCGATTTCGCCACTTTTGTTAAAGGTCAGGAAGATATCGACCAGATCACCCGGGACGATATGCGCCGCCGGACCGGACTGTTCATCGACAGCCAGCGTCACGGCGCGCTCGCCTTCCTTCAGGTAGCGCGACAGGCCGCGCATCAAAGCCTGGCTGGTGACTGGCTCTCCCGGCGCGACATCGAAGCGCAACAGTTCGCCGATCACTGCCTCCGGCTTGTCAAACGAGGCGGCGGGCTGGGCCTGCCATTGCTCGACCATCAAGTCTTCGCCGCGCAAGGGTTGGCCCGCCACCAATTGGCGCGCCGCGACCAATACCGGATATTGCGGCGGAGGCGGCGCCTGTTCCGCCGGCGCGGCTGCCTGCGGCGCACTGGCAGGGGGCACCGGCGCGCTTTCGCGCGACAGTTTGAAGGCAAAGAGGCCCAATATCACGGCCAGCGCAATCAGCACGACTGCCGCAATTTTGCTTAGGTTACTCATGGGAATAACGCTCCTGAGCGATAGTTTTGTATGAATTTTTCATGGGTATCAGGCAATCCGCCGCGCCTCGCGGCGGTCAGCCGCGCCGCAAGCGCACCGTCGCGCTGGCATGCAGGGTGTCGGGAATCCAGCATTGACCGGCCTGCGCATCCGCGCTGGCATTCTGCGCACCGCATCCGTCCTGCCCGCCAAACACACCCGACAAGGTGCCCAGCAGACCGATCAGCGGCCATTCGCTGGAGGCATAACTCACGGAGACGATCAGGCAATCGGCCGATCCTCCCGGGCACTGCGGCGTGCCCGCGCGCACCAGGCTCAGCTGATTGCTTTCCAGCACCCAGCCGTCTGCCGCCCTCGCAACAGCTGCCTTGACCTCATGCATATAAGCGGGCGCCAACGCCTGGCCGTGTTCATCGGCATACGGCCATTCATCCTGCGCCAGGACCAGCGCCACCCGGGCGCCCTCACCCGCTGCCTGGGACAGACGCTGCTGCACCCAGAACAGCGAGCCATAAGAGATGACGCCGAACAGAATGACCAGAAACAAGGTGATGACCAGCGCAAACTCAATCGCCGCGGCACCCCGCTGGCGATAGCCCGGCATAGCCGCGCCGGACAAATCCGCGCCAGGCAAGCCTGCCGGCCGGAAAAAACGGCCTGGCCTCTTCTGCGCGCAGGCGGATGCATAGTCGCCGCGCATCTCAGCCTCCCGCCAGCGGCTTATCCAGCTGCACGCGTGTGGTGGCATAAGCCGCCAAACGTTCTGGGGCGATCAGCGCAATCAGGCCCATGGTCATATCCGGCGCCAGCGGCGCTTTCTTCCAGTCATAGGACACGACGACTTCCAATTGATTGGGCCGCGTGCTGACCGCAGCTGGGCACTGGCCATGCAAGGAGCCAGCCAGTTTTTTCAGTTGCGCCGCCCCGTCAAGTTCCAGGCCGCAAACGGCAATATTCAAAGGGTCTGCCGTCCCGGCGCCCCGGCCCTGCAGCCAGGACAAGGTTTCTGCCGCATTCAGCATGGCAACGGCATTCTGCGCGCGCGCCTGCAGCTCATTGCCGGCCGACACGCCCGGCCAGCGCAGGGCATAGCGGGCCACGTCCTGCGCCGCCAGGTTGAGGCTTTGCTGCGTGGCATAAATCAGGCCGTACACGATGATGCCGTAGAGCACCATGAACAAAATCACAAAGGTAAAAGCAAATTCCACGGCATAGGCGCCAGATTGCCTTTTCGCGCCTGGCGCGCGGGCGCCCGGCAAGCAGGAGGTCAGGCGGCAGCCAGCGCCACGCTTTCCCGCTGCCGCCCCTGCACGCCCGGCATGCCTAACTGAGTCACAGGCGCGCCAGACTGACGACATCGAATACTGCCGCATGTTGAATTACCTTTATTCCAATAACTTCCAGATCAGCCAAACGATGGCTGTCAGCGCAATAAAACCGGCATATGGAACGCCTCTATTTTCCTTGCGCCCGTGGTGACGGCAATAGAAAAACAGACAAAGCGCATACACACCCGCAGGCACGCCAGAAATCAAAACAATCCAAAGAGACGATTTCCAGCCCAAGACAAAACCCAGCACAGCAATAAACTTGACATCCCCTGCCCCCATGACGCGCTTTAGCCAAAATGGCAGAAAGGCGAAGCCCAATAAAAAGCCTGCGGCGGAGGATATCCAATCGAACTCATAGACTGCACATTCCAGCTGCCCTGACTGCCCGCACAGCAGCAGCCAGGGCAATTGCAAGATCAGGGCAAAGAGCAAGATGAGATTGGGAACTTTTCTTCGGGAGAAATCACTAACCATCACTCCCAAAAAGAACAGCATGACAAACAAAACCCATGTACTCAAAAAGCCTCCCGCTATACATTCATCTTATTCTTGACCCTTGCTTTCAGGATGCCCAGGGTGTTTAAGTCCCCGTCGCACCGTTCAACTTACCGCTAACACGACCAAACAGCTCACTCAAATCTTCGCCTAAGGCAGTCAATGCCACGATAATCCCAACCGCAATCAAACCCGCAATCAAGCCGTACTCAATGGCCGTTGCACCGTCTTCGTCCTTCAGGAATCGCATGATTTGCGCTTTCATAACTTGCTCCAAATAAAAAATAGACATACAGATACGCCTGCCATTTTCAGGCAGACTCTGGCATGAACGGATTCCATCCCGTTATTCCAAACCCGCTAATTCAGGAAATAACGAGATTAATGGCATTTGCGCACACGCATCTACCCCCATGCCGTTCACATGAGAATTTTGCGATATTTCCTTGCGGATATGTAGCGAGTTTTTCGATATTCAAAAATATTGGAATATCTATCTCGCAACGCAAACATTAAAATCGCAACTATTTTTTAAAAGGCTTGCAGGAAATCATTCTTTTCCCATTCCAGGACATCACAAAAACCGCAAATAAATCAAAGATTTTCGAATTTTCCTGAATTAAGAAAAATCCGTTCCTGAAGATTCTTATTCCATTTCAGTAATATTCAGCCATTGCGCAGCATCCTGCTTCAAGGCTTCCATGCTTTCGCGCAACATGCCTTGCATCATCCGCACCGCACCTTCGCCGTAGTTGTCCAGCAAGCGGCGATTCAGCTCCGCGACCGCACGCGAACGGTTTTTCAGGACTTCAGCGCAACGCCCCATGACGGGCATCAGCAAAACGATCCGGCGGTCCAGCGGGTGGCGGGCGCGGGTGATGTAACCCGTGCGCTCCAGCCTGTCCGCCATGGCGGCGGCACCGCCATAACTGATCCCCATCAGCTGGGCCAGTTGCCCTGCCGCCAGCCCATCGAAGGCCGCGATATATTCCAGCGCCGAGAAATCCGCCTGCGGCAGGCCGGCGCGCTCAGCTTGCGCAGCCTGGGCTGCACGCCCATAGACGCCAAGCTGCATGGCCAGCGCAGCCGTCATTCCAAGCAGGAAGTCCGTATCCTGCGCCTGCGCCGGCATGACCGGGCGCATGGCGCTATTGGAAGAATGCCTGAGAAAACGTTCGCCGCCCGTGACGCCGGACCGTTCCATCGCAATAGATTCATTCACCGCATACATAATCAAACTTCCTGCTTTCAAGCGATACGCTTGGGCATCGCCCAAATTTTTTACCGAGAGGGCATGGCGCCGTTTGACGGGCGCCATGCTGCCAATTGCCTGTTCTAAATGGCCGCGCTACTTAGCGGGCGCCGCCCAGGCCGCCCGTCAAACCGCCCAGCAAACCGCCCACCAGGCCAGTGACCGGCGCCAGCAGCCCGCCATTGGGCTGTCCGGCTTCACCGCCGCTGGCCGGCTGACCGCCCAAGCCACCGAGCAAGCCGCCCACCAGCCCCGTGACGGGCGACAGCAGACCGCCTTCAGCGCCGCCCTCACCGCCCAGACCCAGACCACCCAGGCCCAAGCCTTCGGTCAGGGATGCCACGGCACCCGTCGCATTGCCAAGAATGGCGCCCAGCGGGTTTCCTGCGTCGGGATGATTGGGGTTAAGCAAGGCGCCCACGCTGGAAACCGTGTCACCCAGACCGCTGACCAGGCCGCCCACACCGGCGATGGGCAGCGTGCCGCCCAGTTGATCGCCCAGGCTGCTGACCACACCGCCCAACTGCGTAGTCACGCCATCGACCGTTGCGCCCAGACCGGTAGCGCCACCCAGTTGCTGGGTCAGGCCAGTGACCGTGCCCAGCACCGGGCTGACCACACCGTCCAGGGTTTCGCCGACACTCGCCAGCGTCGGCGACAGGCCCAGCGGCAGAACGTTATCCAGGGCCTGGCCGGTATTGCCCAGCGCCGTCACCAGAATCGGAGCGGCCTCGCCGCCGCCGATGCCGCCGATCAAACCGCCGTCACCGCCCAACAAGCCTCCCAGCAGGCCGCCCTCGCCGCCACCGCCCAGCAAACCGCCTACCAGGCCAGTGACCGGCGCCAGCAAACCGCCCTCACCGCTGCCCACGCCGCCCGCGCCACCCACGCCGCCCAGCAAGCCGCCGCCCTCGCCGCCCAGCAGACCGCCCACCAAGCCAGTCACCGGTGCCAGCAGGCCCCCTTCAGCCTGGCCGCCCGTGAGGCCGCCCAGGTTCAGCAGCCCGCCCGTAGCCAGGTTGCCTGTCAGTTCACCCGCACCTTGCGTGGTGTGATTCAAGATTTGCGCCACCGGCTGGCCGCCCTTGGCGGTCTTCGCATCCAGCAGACCGCCAGCGCTGCCAACCGCACGGCCGGTTTCGCTAACCAGGCCGCCTACCCCTTGGCCCAGACCCAAGGGCAGATTGATGTCCTGCACCCGGTCGCCCAGCGCCGTAACGGTTTCCCCCAGATTGCCCGTCAAGCCGCTGACCGCGCCGCCCAAGCCTGTCGCCGCCCCCACTTGCTGAGTGACGCCAGTCACTTGAGACACCACGGGCGCCGCAACGCCGTCCAGTGATTGGCCTACACCGCCCAGCGTCGGCGCCAGCCCCAGGTTGACCAGATTATCAACCGCTGCGCCAGTATTGCTCAGTGCCGTTTCCAGCACGGCCTGATGCCCCGGCGTCAGGTCCATTTGCGTGGTCAGCGTGAGCTGGCTGCTGACAGCCTGGGCTTGCGCGGACGCCATCAGCAGCATGGCCGCCAGCGTCAGGCGGTTGCCGATGCGGCGGCTGAAGCGCACGCGCTTGGCTGCCAGGGGTTGGTTCTGCATGTTTTTCTCCTAATTCAGGTCATCAAAAATTTCACCTGCCGTGCTCTCCGGCAGCGCCCCCGGTTCCCCGGAAGCCCCCTGCCGCCGGAAAGCGGCTCGATGGCTTGGGCCATTCGATGATTGTTATTAAGCAAAAACCGTGCCAAATTTCAGATAAATACGTTTGAAAAGTATTGAAAAATCTTTGAAATCCTTTTTTTTCTTTAAAAACAAAGAGATGAGAAAAATGCTTGTCACAAATGAAATAGGCGGCGAGTGTCTGACACTCGCCGCCTAGCGTTTTTTGACTAGCCAACAGGTAACATTTGATGCTTTATGTTCCCGGTGTTACGTTACATGCGTAACGTTTTTCAAGGTTTTCTCACCACCCCCGATAGAACAGGGAATAGCTTGCATTGAAGCGCCAGCTATCGGCCGGCAAAGCGGGACTCACATCACGCAAGGGCCGCGCCAGATTGAAATTGAATAGGTAATGGCGCTGGTCCGTCACTCTGACACCCAGCCAGACCGAGGCCAGCGCTTGCCTGCCGATCAGATCGCCGCGCAGGCCGTTGTACCAGGCAGCGGCGTAATCCGCGCCCGCATACGGAATGACATCGGACAAGCCCGTCCAGCCCGTCTGCAAGCGATGGCTAAGCTCCGCTTCCAGGCCCAGGCCTTTATCGCCGCCAATCGCGCCTTGCTCGTACCCCATGCCGTAACGCCACTTGCCGAATGACACCTGCTCGGCTGTCGGCAAACGCTGGGCGCTGTACTGGAACAGCGCCCCCAGGCGCAACTGGGTACGCTGCGTCAGGGGAATCGTGTCACTGGCATTCAACTTGACGCTCAGGTAATCCAGCTCAGCCGCCTGCGCCGCGACATCGCGATACATGTTCTGGGTCGCCGCGGGCCCCAGCAATGCCGCCAACAAGGGCGAAAACGTATAGTCCGTGCGCGCGCCCATCCCCTTCCAGCCTTTGGCCAGCCCCAGCGTGACTCTGTGCTGCGACTGCCAAGGGCCGTTACCGGAATAGTTCATTTCCGCATAAGCCGCCCGGCTGCGCGTCCGCTGGTCGATGGCAAGCTGCCCTGGCAGGATATCCCGCAATTGCCAGCGCTCATTGCTGTCCACCGCCTGCAGACCCGCCCGCCATTGCCAGAAATGGCCGGGCGCGCCCGCCACGTCATAGCGCAATCCCGTCGCCAGGCGCTGGTTTTTGATGCGGCGCTGAAAGCTCAGCGCACCCTCTTCCAAGGGGCGTGATTCATAGTGATAGCCCTCACCCTCCCAGCTTAGCCCCGCATCGTTCAAAGGCAGCTCTATCGCGCCGCGCACATAACGGACATCCTCGCGTTCCAGGGGAATGGACGCCGCCACTGAAATTTTCTCTCCCAGCGCGGTCGAGCTATTCAGTGTCACGCCGACCAAGGGCTGATTGCCCGTGCCCATATCACTCAGCGTCGCGCTGGCCAGCACCCCTTCGCGGCTGGCCTCAATCACCATGGCCGTCGCGCCATCCGCGCGGCGCGGCCAGTCCAGCCGGGGAATGATGCTGATCCCCGGCGTCAGGCGCATCAAAGTCAGCACGCCATCCAGGGTCTCACGGCGCAAGGGCCGCTCTTCCGTCAATTTCTGCGCCAGGCGGTCCAGCCGTTCCTGCACCGGGCCGACATCCCCGGTAAAAACCACCTGCGCAATATAGCCCTCGACCACCGTCACCTTGACGATTCCCTGGCTGAAATCCTGGTGTTGCAGCAACGCATAGGACAGGGAAAAACCGCGCTGCTGATACAGCCGGGTAATGGCATTGACTTCCTGGGCGAGCGCGGCCACCGTGGTTTCCCGGCCCGCCAGAGGCTCCAGGAGCGCCACCACCTCATCAAAAGGCACGGCCGTCACCCCTTCCACGACAAAACTGCGCGGCGTCACGCTTTGCGCCAGCACAGCAGCAGTTTCGGCCTCACCAGGCCGCTGCCCCGCTGGCGCCAGCTGGCCGGCTGCTGGCGGCGCGGCCGGCTGGCGCAATGCCGGCACGGCATCCACCGGATTGCCGCGCAAGGCCTGCGCATGAGCCCCCGCGGCCAGCGTCAACGCCAGCAATACCCCACTTCCACGCGCCCATCCACCCGGCCCATGTTCAACGTTCACGCAATGCCTCCCTGGCCCGGTTCAAGGGCTTGATCAGATAATCCAGAATACTTTTGCTGCCGGTGCGGATATCCACTGCCGCGATCATCCCCGGCACGATAGGAAACTGCGAACCCGCCTTGTTCACCAAGGCGTCGCTATCCGTCAGGATGAATACCCGGTAATAAAAAACATCGGGCTTGACCTCATCGCGGATGGTGTCGGGAGAAATCGTGACGACCTTGCCGGGCAAGCCGCCATAAATGGCGTAGTCATAAGCCGTGATCTTCACCATGGCGGCCTGTCCGGGATGAATAAAGGCAATATCACGCGGCGCAATACGCGCCTCGACCAGCAATTGCTCACCCAGCGGCACGATTTCCATCAGGCGGCCATTGGGCGGCACGACGCCGCCGATGGTGGTCACCTCCACATCCTTGACCACGCCGCGCACCGGCGAGCGGTGCGTCAACCTGTCGAGCACATCCGAACGCCCCTTTATCACGGACGACAAGGCTTCGACCTCGGCATTGGCCCGCGCCAGCTCTTCCCGCGCCTGCACCATATAGCCGGATTCCGCCTCATCGAGCTTGAGCTGCAGTTCCGCGCGCTGACGCTGCAGACGGATCAGTTCCACATTGCTGGCCGCCCCCTCTTCGGCCAGGCGCGCGGTAATCGACAACTCCCGGCTGACCAGTTCCAGCGAACGCTTGAGACCCGTCACCGATTGGCGCAGCCCCTCACGGCGGGAACGGAACAGACGGGTTTCGGCATTGCGCAAGGTCTGCCAGTCTTTCAGTTCTGGCGGGAAACGGATTTCCCCGGCCCCGGACACCTCGGCCTGCAAGCGGGCAGCGCTCGCCAGCGCGGCGCGATAGCGGGCCGCGCTTTCCTCCACGTTGGACGCTGACTGCGTCGGATCCAGCCGGGCCAGCACCTGGCCCTTTTCCACGATATCCCCTTCGGCTACCAGCAACTCCGTGACAATGCCGCCCTCCAGCGATTGCACAAGCTGCTCGCGCGAAATCGGAACCACCCGGCCGCTGCCCGAAGACACCTCATCGACCTCGAACCACCAGGCCCAGCAGAAAAACAGCAAAAGAATCACGACCAGAGCCTGCACCAGCCGCCGGGCGCGGCGCAATGGCATTTCCCGCTGCGCCAGTTCATCATGCAAGGCGGCCAGGCTGCCCGGCCGTGCGGCCTGCCTGGGCGGCCCATGGGACACCAACGCGCCCGGGCTGCCGCCCGGCTCTGCGGACGGCCTGAGTTGGGGCAAAGTCATGACTGGCTCCCCGTGCTTCCGGCTGGCGGCTGGTGCCGCCCGGCGGTCCCGCCGCCTTTCATCTGGCGCACCAGGTCTTCCTTGCGCGAATCAATCGCCACACGGCCCCGGTCCAGCACCAGCACGCGGTCCACCAAGGCCAGCACGCTGGTGCGATGCGTGGCCACCACCAGCGTGCGCCCGGCGCTATAGTGGCCCAACGCTTCGATCACCTGTTTTTCGCTCGCCTCATCCAGGGCGGAGGTAGGCTCATCCAGCAACAGAACCGATGGCTCACGCAACAAGGCGCGCGCCAGCAGCAGGCTCTGGCTCTGCCCGCCAGACAGGCCGGTGCCGCCTTCCCGCACCAAATGATCCAGCCCCATCGGCAAGGTCTGCACAAAGCCCCAGGCGCCAGCCAGACGCATTGCGGCTATCAATTGCTCATCCGTAGCGTCCGGCGCGGCCAGGCACAGGTTTTCCCGCAACGTGCCATGAAACAGGCGCCCTTGCTGGCTGACCAGCGCCACATCGCGCCGCACATCCGCCGCGTCCAGATGCCCCATATTGATGCCATCGAGCAGCAAGGCGCCATGGCCGGTTTCCGTCAGCCCCGCCAACGCCCGCAGCAAGGTGGACTTGCCGGAGCCATTCTTGCCCAGCACGGCAATACGTTCGCCCGCGGCAATCTTCAAGGCGCCAATCTGCAGCACCGGGGTTTCCGGCTCGTAGCCGAAGACGGTATCGCGCAATTCATAACTGCCCTGGATGACCGGCCGGTGCACCTTGCGCTCACCCGCCTGATCCAAAGGCAATTTCATGATCTGATCCAGGCCTTCCTTGGCGACCTTGGCCTGCTGCCAGCGGTTCAGCACCTGTCCCAGCTGCGCCATGGGGGAAATCATGCGCGAAGAGAGAATAGAGGCAGCAACCAGCACCCCCGTTGTCATCTCGCCATCCATGACCATAGGCGCGCCGAAGAACACGACAAAAGCAAAGACGGAGGCCTGCACCGCCTGAATCCATACCGTGAGGGTATGAGTCAGGTGGCGCAATTCCATATTGCTTTCCGCCGTGACCTCGTTGTAGTGATTCCACTGATTCTGGAAGCGTTGCTCTGCCTGCAGCAGCTTGATATCTTCGCCGCCCTGCACCGCCTCAACCATGATGGCGTGGCGCAGCGACGACTCTTTGATGGCAGCGGCCGCCAGACGCCGCAGGCGCTTTTGCATCAGCAGGCCCGGCAGCACCAGCAGCACGGCAGCCGCCAGCGGAATCCAGACCATCTGGCCTGCGATCATGGCGAATACCAGGCAGAACACAATGAAAAACGGCATGTCCGCCACCGCTGCCAGGGTGGTGGAGGTAAACATCTCCCGCACCCCTTCCAGCTCCCGCAACTGGGACAGGAACGTGCCGGTCGCCTTGGGCCTGGCGCCCATGCGTACCCGCAGCGCATGGCCAAAAACCGCATCGGATATCCGCAAGTCCGCCTGCTTTCCCATCCAATCCGTGATCGTCATGCGAGCGCGCCGCAAAGCAAAATCACAGCCCAGCGCCAGCAGCACACCGCCGAACAAAACATAGAGCGTCGGCATGGAGCCCGAGGGAATGACCCGGTCATAGACCTGCATGGAGAACAACACCCCGGCCAAGGCCAGCAGATTCGCCACCAGCGACGCCAGCATGATGTACCCGTAAGGGCGCAGGTCAGGCACGGCCAGGCGGCGAAACCAGCCTTCATCGGCATCGGCAGCCATGCCCGCCACCCGGCTATCACCAGGCAAATGGCGCGGGCGGCACAAAACCAGCGCTTCTGTCTGCGCGTGCAACTCAGCCACCGGCATCTGGCGCACCATGCCTTGGTCACCTGCGAATCCCAGCGCACAGTGCCCGGCGCCGTGCTCATATTCATGCAGCACGGCCAACTGCCCGTCGCGCAACACCACGATCACCGGCAGCAGCCACGAGCTCAGGCGCGAGAAATCCGGCTTGGCATAACGCAAGGCCAAGCCGGCCTGGCGCGCCATTTGCCGCACCATTTCACGTTCATCTCCCGCCTGCGACCAGCTTGCCGAGACGCGGATATGCTCGGGAGAGACCTCCAGGCGGTAATGGCGCGCCAGCTGCAACAGGGCTTCCTGCCAGCGCTCACGCACAGCGTCGCGCTGCCATCCTGCGTCAGTTGCCGTCATCCACTGCCTCCCAGTTCATACTGCGGCTGCCGCCCAGGCCCATGAAACGGCGCAAGCCGCCCGACAGTTGCAGGCAATCCAGTTGCAGCAAGCTCATATCGAAACGGTGATTGATGGTTTCCATACGGGCCTGGTGGAGTTCCTGCTCGGCATTGAGCAGATCCAGCAGGCTGCGCGTGCCCAGGTCAAGATACTGCTTGCGGTACAGATCCCGCGTCTGGCGCGTGCTGCGCTCACGCTCCAGCAAGATATCCTCGCGTTCATTGCCGCTTAGCGCGCGCGTGACGGTTTCATACAACTGCCGTTCGGTCTTGACGCGCACCTTTTCCATGGCGGCATCCGCCGCCCCGGTGGCATATGTCGCCGCACGCCGCTGGGCTACCGTTGCCCCGCCCTGGTAAAGCGGAGCGCTGACTTCAAGCGCAACCGTCACGCCATCACCGTTATAGGAAGCAGGCATGCTATTGAGCGCCCGGTTGGACTGCCCTTTCAGCGACAGAGTCGGCAAACCATTGGCCCGCGCCAGGTCCTGTTCGGCGCGGGCGCGCAAGCGCTCGGCGCGCGCCTCCAGCATGGCAGGAATGCTGTCCCACTGCGGCTTGGCCGTCATGCAGGAACGCCCCATGGCCAGCGGCAACTCTTCGTCGATTTCCGGCGGCTCGCGCAAGCCAGTCAGGGATTGCAGATTGCTGAGCCAACGCGCCCGCTCGGTTTCCATCGACAAGACCGCCGCCCGCGCCGCAGCCAGGCGCGCCTGCGCCTGTACCGCGTCAGACTGATTGCTGGCCCCCAGCTCATTGCGGCGCCGCGCCAGCGCGGCAATGGCTGCGACCCCATCAACCTGCTCGCGCGCCACACGCAGCAGCTGCGCATAACGCAACGCATCCACCACCGTACCGGCAGTATCACGCGCCACTTCATCAACCATGGATAACAAGCCCGCCTGCGCGACGAGTTCACCGGCCTGCGCCACCCCCACCGTGGATGACACCTTGCCAAAGTCATACAACATCTGTGACACCGACAGGTTCAGCATTTGCACCTGTCTGCGGGTGGCGCCACCCTCCGTATTGGAATGGAATTGCGTGCTGATGCCGCCTTGCACCTGCGGCAGATAAGCGGCTTTGGCCACTCGGATTTGCTCGCCTTCCTGAAGAATCCGGCCCAGCTCCTGATTGATGGCAGGATGCCAATCGACGGCCAGCCCCACCAGTTCCATCAACGGCAAGGGGCCAGCTGGCGCAGGCGCCCCTTCCTGCTGCGCCAGCGACGCCTGGCGCAAACGGAAGAGTTCGGCCAAAGATGCGGGAGCAGGCGGCACGGGCGGCGGCAAGACCGCCGCGCCAAGCGTCTGGGACTCGTCGGGCTCGTCGGGCTCATCGGCCCAGGCAGGCTCGGGCGCCACCGGCCCGCTGGCGGCGTCCAGCGCTTCCTGCGCCGCACGATCAGCCGCTGTGTCTGGCTGTGGCCAGGTATATGCCGTCTCTGCCGTCACCGGCGCTGTCTCCGCTTCGACGGGTTCAACTGCCTCGGCTGTTTCGGCTGGCGCAACTAGCGCCGCATGCCTGCCATCACCGCCATCACTGACAGGCGGCTGCCAACTCACGGCATCCGGCACGACCAGCGGCAAGCTATCTACAGGCAAAAGGCGCCGGTGGGCGCCCAATTCCTGTGCCTGCGCAACGCCATCGGGGGCATGCAACAGCCATGCCCCCGCACAAGCCAGGGCCAATGCCCTGGCACGCCAGCGTCCGCCACACTGGCGGACGCTTGAGCCGTCTGGCCCTGCCTCAATAGACCAATGCATTTTGCTGCAGCAAGTCATCCAGAGAGACGCTGGCCGGGCCAGCCAGCAAGGCCTCGTCCGGCATGGCCGGAGCCGCCACGGGGGCCGCCAGTACCGATTCAATACTCTCGGCCACCTCCTCCTGTCCGCCTGTGCTCTCTTGCAGCAAAGCGTCCAGATCCAGGCCTGACTCGGCCAACGCAGGCACATCGGCAGCGGCTGCCGTGTCGTCCGCCTGCGGCGCTTGCGCTGCCTGCAGCAAATCCAGCATCAGAGAGTCCTCGCCATGCTGCGCGCTTTGATCCGCCTCATGCTCCTCACGCGTCTCATGCTCCGCCGCTGCCGCCACGGCATCCGCCGCGCCCCCGTCATCGCTCACGTCATGCTCGGCCGCTGCCAGTTTGGCGGCTCCGGGTTCGACGACTTCACCCTTGATGTCTATGGTCAGCTTGGCCTGCGCGCTCTGGTTGCGATCCGCGTCATAAATTTCATAGACGAACACATCGCTCTTGCCCACATTGGCCGTATCCGCATAGGCCTGATATGAGTAGCTGCCATCGGCATACACGGTCAGCACACCGTACTGGCCAACAATTTCAGTCGTCCCGTCCGCATTGACCGGCGTCCCGTTGACCTTGTTCAGGCTCGTGGAATCGTACTTGGCGTCGTCTTCCATCATGTTGCCCGTTACCGCAGCCACTTTGATGTCATCCGGGCCGGCTGTATTGATATCGGTCACCATGTAGCTGGTGGTCGATACCTTGATGGTTTCCAGCAGGCTGACGCCGCCCGTTTCCTCGACCAATACCTTGTACTTGCCTTCCGGCAGCACAACGCCGTCAATCTTGACGCTGGGGCTCAGGCCCAGCAGATTAATCCCGATGAACTTGTCCTTGAAGCTCTCATACGGCGCCCACTGGCCATCGGGCAGTTCGTAGTAAATATGCACGCTCACCGTGGTCAGCAAGCCCAGCACGCCGCCGGCCTTGACCTTGAAGCCCACCGTATGCGTCTGGCCGGCTCCCACGTTGATATCGAACGAAGAAGTGCCCGTGAGCAGGTTCAGATCCAGCAGATCCACACCCAGCACTTTATTCAAGCCCACCTTCAGCAGATTCAGGCTAAGGTCGGACTTGGCATAGGCCGCATCCGAGCTGACATTCTTGGCGCCGACCGCAATCGCCATCGTGGCATCCTGCGCATCATCATTCGCCTTGATATGCGCAGGCTCACCCGGCGCGACCGCAGAAGCCGGGTCCGACTCGTTGCCAGCATCATCTTTCAGGCTGACTTGGAATTCCGTCCCGGCTGCCGGCGGCGTCTTGAACATCAGGACAAAATGACCGCTGGCATCCACCTTGCCCGTCACATCCTGACCATTGCCATCCTGCACAGGATTGCCATCCTTGTCCTTCAGGATCACGGTCGCACCGGCTTCACCCTTGCCGGTCAGCGTCTTGCCGTCGGCCTGGAACGCGACATCCGTCGGCGCATCCGGGGCTTCCGTATCAGGATTCGTCGGTGTGCCGGGTGCCGTCACAGCTGTCGGGTCGGACTCATTGCCCGCCGCATCTTGCAGGCTGACTTGAATTTCCGTGCCTGCCGCCGGGGCGGGGTCGATCAACACGGTGAACTCACCGTTGGCGCCCACCTGACCCGTCACCGGCTGGCCGTTTGCATCCAGAATTGGGTTGCCGTTCTTGTCCTTCAAGATCACCGTCGCACCGGCTTCGCCATTGCCGGTCAGCGTCTTGCCGTCGGCCTGGAACGCGACATCCGTCGGCGCATCCGGGGCTTCCGTATCAGGATTCGTCGGTGTGCCGGGTGCCGTCACAGCTG
>NZ_JBQEKA010000042.1:17205-28372 GCF_052103615.1 Kerstersia sp.
CATTGCCCGCCGCATCTTGCAAGCTGACTTGAATCTCCGTGCCTGCTGCCGGGGCGGGGTCGATCACCACGGCGAACTCACCGTTGGCACCCACCTGGCCCGTCACCGGCTGGCCGTTCGCGTCCAGAATCGGGTTACCGTTCTTGTCCTTCAGGATCACGGTCGCGCCGGTTTCGCCCTTGCCCGTCAGCGTCTTGCCGTCGGCATCAAAGGCGACGTCCGTCGGCGCGTCCGGGGCGTCGGTGTCGGGGTTGCCTGGCTCGCCTGGTGCCACGACCTTGGTCGGCTCTGATTCGTTGCCGGCATCATCCGTCAGCGTGACATCAAATTCGGTTCCGGCTCCCGGCGCGGGTTCAATGACGACCGTAAAGTTGCCATCGTCATCCACTTTGCCCGTCACAGGATTCCCGTCGGCATCCAGCACCGGCTTGCCATCCTGGTCTTTGACCACGACGGTGGCGCCAGGCTCGCCCTTGCCCACCAGCGTTTTGCCATCCGCGGCAAAACCAACATCCGTCGGCGCATTCGGCGCTTCATGATCGGAAGGCTCACCCGAGCCGCCCGATGAACCCAAGCTATCGCGGAAAATAACAATCCCGGCACCAGCCAGCACCGCAAAAGCGCCCACCAGCCAATTGAAATCGTGTTCAGCCGCCCCGCCGGTCAATTCCATGGGGGCAGCGCTCTCACCACGTGCGGCAGCTTGCGCTTCGGCTTCGGCCAATGCGTTGCGTTCGGTCTCTTCGATTTGGGTAAACGAAAAATCAGTCCAGGGCTGCTCGTACTGCCCCCAGTACTGCGTCCCATCCGCCGCTTCCAATACCAATTCGCTGCGTGTGCCGTCTTCTGCAACTTTGAAAAAATCGAGAATGGAGACATTTTTCCCATTTTCGAGTTTCAATACCAGATTATTGCCAGCCCGCTCGTACGCAGTGACCAATTCCGGTGAAATAGGTAATTTGACGATGCTGGGCTCGACCAGCGATATATTGCTGCCAGGGAAACTCCCGATTTCATCTGCAACAGTCGGCATACTCATCACCTTTAATTGAATAAATTTTTACCTGGCGCAGAACCTGCCGGGCCTGTCACAAGAGGCGAGCAGCGAAGGTTCAACTAGAAAAAAGCAAGAGCGGCCCGAAAACCGCATGCGCACTGCGCTGGCCTCTTCCCCTCAACACATGAAAACCGCTTCAAAAGCACGGTTTCCATACGGACAACAGGGGCTTTTCATGCAAGGCAAGCCATTCCAGGAAAAATTCTAGCAACAATAAAATTGCTGTTTTTTGATATTCAAAAAAGTGTGAATAGTTAAAGATAAGGCAAATCCCTCATCCCGCACTACAAAGGAATAGGTACTGATAAATCTGGCAGCAATCCAAGGACAAAAGGCGGAAAATTGGAAGACTAATCAAGAATGACCGAATAATCTTTCAATTTTCCGCCTGCACGGCTGACACGCCAGGAAATAATTAAAATGCAAACAAACGAAAACAGGCATCCTGATAGGATGCCTGTTTGAGATGCCGCCGCCCAAAGCGGCTGCCATGACGCAACAACCGCAATGCCTAAGGTGTCAGTGCGAAGCCTGTTTCTGGTCTTAAAAGCGGTAAGTCAGTCCGACCACCGGGCCGCGCATGATCGTGTCGAACACATGGCCGCCAGAGCGGTAATCCACCCCCAGCATTTTGTAGCCCACCGACGCGGAAAAACGCTCAGAAAGGTTGTAGCTGACAGCGCTCAGAATATTCCAGGTAAACCGCGCCCCAGCGCCGAAACCGCCGACATCGGCCTGCAACTGCACCTGCCAGCGATCATTCCAGCGATAGCGGAACCGGCCGCCCACCACCGGATCTACCCAGGAAAAGCTTTCACCGTAGGAACGGCTGACATTGCCATAACTGAGGTTCACATCGTTGGAAATATGCCAGTAGCGCAGGCCCGCCAAGAGCTCCAGCACTTCCCGTTCCCCCTCGTGAACGCGGTAGCCGCCTTTCAGCGTAAAGGTCAATTGGCGCGTATCGGCCGAACCATCCAGGGCCTGTACCCCATCGAGCACCGGCAAAGGCCCGGTCGTGCGGCTATCGGTAATATCGGTATAAGCCAGATCCGCCGCCACAATATAGTTACCGCGCCGCCCCCAGACGTCAATGAAGCCGCCGAAATTCAGGTCTTCAAAAATATCCGAAAAGGGTTTGTCCACCTTGATGGTCGGGCTGCGTTTGAAAGGTGACACAGACCCATCCAGCCGCGCCGCCCAAAGATACGGCGTGACTTGCAAAGCCCAGGCGGGCTGGGCCGCATTATCAAAGTTCGGGGCGGGAGCACCGTCCGCATGGGCCAGGCCCAGCCCCCCTGACATTGCCATGCCCAACACCAGCCGGGTCTTGAATTTTGCTTGCATCGCCTTCATGTCATCCTCGATCCCGGGCGTATTGTTACGATGGGCGCCAATCATGCCGCGGCCAGACTATCCCGCCTGGACTTTGCAGCTTCCAGAGACGCCCCAGCGCCCCGGGTAAGAGGATTCTACCCTGAGCGCTTGCCCTACAATCGGAAGCTATCCCGCTTTGACAGGTGAGCCATGCCATTCTCGTCCGCCGATGCAATGCCGCCCGCCTCCGCGCTGTATGCCGAACTCCGGCAACGCCTGGCCGCGCTGACCGCTGAGATCGGCGCCACACCCGCTATCGCGGCACTGCCTGCCGACCAGGCGCAAGCCCGTGATATTGCGCTGGCGCAACTCGGCGCGTACCAGGCGCAGCTTGACCAGGACCTGAGCCGCCTGGAAGACGCAGCCGAATGGGAAGTCTTCACCATTGCGCTCTATGGGGAAACGAATGCCGGCAAATCCACCATCATTGAAACCCTGCGTATTTTGCTGGGTGAACCGGGCAAGCAGCAGGAACGGGCGCGCTATGCCCTGCTCGCCCAGGATACCGAACTCGACCCCGCCGCCCTGAACCTGCTGGCGCAGACGACCCAAGACCTGGCCAACGAGCTTGAGCAGGCCCGCGCGCGGCAGGCGGAACAACTGGCGCAACACCGCCAGTTGCAGGAAGACGCCCGGCAGGAGGCCGCCAGCCTGCGTATTCAAGTGCATGCAGATCTGGCCGCGCTGAAGGGATGGCAAAAAATCCTGCGCTGGTTCCGTCCGCTGCCCGAAGAGCCTCTGCTGACGCTCGCCGAGCAGCGGCAAGAGGCATTGCGCGCCACACAGGCGCATGAGCAAGCCCGGACGGCAGATGACATCGCCGCGCTCGATACGCGCCTGGCCGATGCCATGCAGCAACAGCATCATGCCTTGGCCCGCCATGCCGAACTGGCCGCGCACCAGGACGGCGCCATTATCGGCACCGGTCTGGCGGACTTCACCCGGACGGCCAAACGTTATGAATTTGAATATGAGGGGCAGAAATTCGCCCTGATTGATGTGCCCGGCATCGAGGGCCAGGAGGAGGATGTCCTGGCGACCATTCAAGCGGCCATCCGCCAGGCGCATGCTGTGTTCTACATTACGCCCAAGGCCGCGCCGCCTGGCCAGGGCGAAGCAGGCGCCCCTGGCACACTGGAAAAAATCCGCCATCAGCTCGCCGACCAGGCTGAGGTCTGGTCGGTTTTCAATAAGCGCATTACCAATCCGCAAGCCATGCAAGGCGCAACCTTGCTGGACGCGGATGAAGCCCGAGGCCTGCTGGAACTGGAAGCCCGCTTGCGGGAACAATTGGGCAGCAGCTACCGCAACACCATCAGTCTCAGCGCGCTTCCTGCTTTCTATGCTGTCGCCGATTGCCTGTTGCCCGGCACCTCGCTGCACCGCGCCCGCGCCAAATTCCTCGCTGCCATGCCCCCGGAACTGCTGCTGGAAAAAAGCAATGTGCGCGCATTCTGCGATTTCCTGAGGCAAGAGCTGTGCCAGGGCTACCGCGACAAAATCCGCCTGGCCAACCTGC
The DNA here is from genome assembly GCF_052103615.1 of Kerstersia sp. Lineage (NCBI taxonomy): Bacteria > Pseudomonadati > Pseudomonadota > Betaproteobacteria > Burkholderiales > Alcaligenaceae > Kerstersia > Kerstersia sp. The sequence goes on from NZ_JBQEKA010000042.1 coordinate 21,159, forward strand.
ATAAAGTCAGCGCGGCGCTGCTGCGCGGCCAGCAACTGTTGCAGCAAATCAGCCGGCAACTCGCGCAGGCAGCCAGACAACTGTCCCAGCAGGCAGCAAGGGACCGGCGCGAGCTGGAAGCCATTTGCCACAGCACCGAACAGGCCCTGCGCGCTGCCAGCAGCGAGGCGCTATCCCAGGCGCGTGCGAGCCTGCGCCAGCACATTCATGCCGATATCGACCGCGATATCAGCCATGACGCGTTCAAGCAATGCCTGCAGCGCCATACCGAAAGCAGCGCTCCCGAGCTGACGGCGGCGTTAACCGCGGCAGCCGCCCCCATTCTGGAGACTTTCCAGACACAGCTGGAACAGCTGGCCCAGCGCGCAACCGCACAAACCGAACAGGTGCTGGCCCACGCCCTGCTGCCGGCATTCCAGCTGACATTACCGCCCATCGAACTGAAATTCCGCTTGCGCCGCAACTTCCAGGCCGTCAACGTCGCGTCCACCCTGGGCGGCGCGGCGTTACTGATCTGGAACCCGGCAGGCTGGATTCTGGCCGCCATCGGCGCGGCCACCCTGGCGCTCAGCCTCTACAACTCGGTGCGCGGTTTGCTCAGCAGCCGCCATAAACAGGCACAGCAGCGCCAGGCCGCGGACGACAACATCAGCCACATGTTCGACACGCTCAAAACCAGCCTGGATCAGCAGCTTGAAACCTTCAATGCCGGGCTCAGGCAACTTGCCGAACCTGTCCATCAAAACCTGAACCTGCCCGTGCAAACGGTGCGCCTGATGCAGGATGCCATGCAACAGGCCAGCGACGGCCTGGCCGGATTGCGCGCCCGGCTGCCCTGATTTTTTTGGAAAGCCTCATGAGCCAGACACTGCGTACTTTCCTCGAACAAAAACAGCAGGCGCTGAGCCTGCTCGATGAACTCGCCACGTTTCTCGAACAAGGCCAGATGCTGGGCGTTCCCCTGCCCGCTGCCCTGGCCCGAAAGCTGGCCCAGGCCCAGCAAGACCTGAGCCAGGAGAAGCTGCGCATCGTCCTGATCGGCGGATTTTCCGAAGGCAAGACCGCCCTGGCGGCGGCCTGGCTGGAGCGCCTGGATACGCGCACCATGTCTATCAGCCAGAGTGAATCCTCCAACGCCATACAACACTATGACATCGGCGAACAACTGGAACTGGTCGATACACCCGGCCTGTTCGGTTTCAAAGAACAGTTCAACCCTGACACCCATACACTGGAAAAATACCGCGACATCACACGGCAATATGCCAGCGCGGCCCATCTGGTGCTGTATGTCATGAACGCCGCCAATCCCGTCAAGCAGAGCCATGCGGAAGAACTGCAATGGCTGTTCCGCACGCTGAACCTGCTGCCGCGCACCGTCTTTGTCCTGGGGCGCTTTGACGAAGTCGCCGATATCGAAGATGAAGCCGATTACCAGGAAAAGCTGGCGATCAAACAACACAGTGTCAGCGCCCGCCTGGACGCCATCCTGCAATTAACGGAACAGGAACGCGCCAGCCTGAGCATTACCGCCGTCTCCGCCAATCCTTTCGGTCTGGGAACGGCGCATTGGCTGGAACATCTGGAATCGTTCCGGCGCCTGTCCCATATTGATGCCCTGCAAACAGCCACCCAGCAACGCATTGCCGATCACGGCGGCCCGCTGGCCCTGGCCACCGCCATGCGCCACAGCATCATTGCGGAGCTGCTGGCGCACCAATTGCCCCAGGCGCGGCAAAATGCGGCCGAGCTGCTGGCCGAAAGCCGCCAGCTCGATGCCATGCGCCTGGCGCAACTGGCGGAAATCCATCAGGTGCAACACAAAATCGCCCAGGCGCGCGTCCGGCTCAGTGGCAAGATTGTCCGCTATATCGAAGAACTGATTCTGCAGGCCAAGGGCACGGACCCCGACACCTTTGCGGATTTCTATCACCGCGAAATCGGCTCCGAGGCGGCGCTGGTACGCCAGCGCATCAAGGAATATTTTGTCGAGGAAGTCAGCAGCATCACGGAAGACCTGAACCGCATACAGATCAGCCTGGAAGCCGGTATCGCGCACTTCAACCATACCGCGGCCACCCTGGGCAAGCACGGCCTGCACTATCTGGCCAGCAGCAACCTCATTAATACTCAGCACATTCTGGCCGCCCGCGATGGCCTGAACACCATTGCCAAAACCATGGGCATGGACATAGGCAAATACCTGGTCTTCAAATCCTTCGGCGCTGTCAACCTGGCCAAAGGCATCAACGGCATGCTCTCCATCCTGGGGCTGGCATTGGAAGTCTGGGATACCTGGCAACAGGAGCAGCGCAAACGTATGTTCCAGGCAGCCGTCGAAAAACTGTGCACGCAGCTCACCGAAGAAAGCCGTCAGCTGGCCGCCGATATCGAAAGCCCAAGCTTTGAAACACGCTTTTTCCCCAGCCTTGCGCCGCTGGAAGCGCAATTGCTCGACATTTCCGAAGAGCTGGACGCGCTGCGGCAGCGCCTGACACGCTTCGAAGCCTGGCGTGAACAGGGTGAAGCCATCCAGCATGCGCAGCACACCTTGCCCCCGGGCAGTCCTCATCCCAGGCCTGACGCCGCCATGGCCGCCCTGCCCGCCGCACTACCTGCTGCACTACCCGCCGCAGAGCCTTCACCCATAAGCCAACCGCCAGCAGGCAAACCAACCGCCAACCCGCCGCCCGCGCCATCCCGGCCAACGGACAGCAAGCCGCCAAAGAAAAAATTCTGGCAACGCTGGTTCTCATGAAGCCGATGCCGATCGTCGAGTGCCGAGTGCCGAGTACCAGCGCGGCCGACAGACCAAAATACCAAAGCGCAACAAGGCAAAACGGGCACCGCCAGGTTCCCGTTTTGCTCAGGACAAACGCCGCTGTTTACAGCCCTTCGTCAGCCTGTTGGCCCTTCTGATACACGGTATAGACCACCACGGGGATGGACAATTCGCCCAGGTACTGTTCCACCAAAGGCTTGACGGCGTCCCACTCCAGGCCGCCCACGCCCGTTGCCAGGCGCGGCAAGGCCAGGCTGGTAATGCCTTCCTTCTGTACCAGGCGCACCAGGTTCTGCAGCACGTGCCGCACATTTTCCAGCGATGCTTTGCCCGGCTTGGCCGTCGGGCCGTCACCCACGCTGTTCTGCGTCACCAGATTGACGATACGGCGCATGCCGCCATTCTCGTCCACCCCGGCCCAGACCCAGACTTCACCCGGCTCAATCGCCTTGGAACGCGTGTCATGCCGGTAATCACGCACCAGCGAGGGCCAGCGCTCGCGCAAAGCCAAGGCAAGACCGCTATCGAAGGGATCATTGGCAGCAATGCCATGAGCCAGCAAATCAGCCTTGGTCAGCAAAATATCGCCAGTGACTTCTTTAATCAATTTCGTTCTCCCGTTAAAGGCGGCCACCCCGGTCTATGCCGGCATGACGCCACCCGAATGAAGAAAAGCGCGAGGCTTTCCCTGAAATATCCATGCTGCCCTGCAAGCAGGCAACAGACAGTATCTGTCATGGCAATGAAATGGCATTTATCTTGCCAAGTCATTACAGATGCATGAGCCATTCAATTCCTCTCATCCATCCCTGCCGCCTTATCTGCCCGCTGCATCAAGCTGCTGACCGAATTCAATATTCAATTCCATTATAGGAACGCCGGACCCCCGTATTGCCGGCTGCCTTTGATACAGCGCAAGTCCTGTGCAATTAAATAACTGCCCGCATGGCGGGTTTTCCGGCCAGCGCCAGACATCCCATTCTCTTCACGGGTAAAACGTCATTTTTGCAATCGTTCACAAAATAACGGTAAAAAAAATGCCTTGCCGGCAGCCTATCGGCAAACCCTCGTAGAATAGCGAAACCCATTCCTCTGTTTTCCGACCGGCCGCACCGGGCTCACCGGCATGGCTGGCCTATGAACCGAACCTTATTGCCAGAGACATGCCGCGCCAGATCAGCGACCGGACTTACTATTTTCTTGCCGCCATCATCGGTACCCTGACCGGAGCGCTGGGCAGCGCCTTTCATGGCCTCGTCGAACGCGCACTGGCCTGGAGCCGCCATTTGCCGGAAACTTTGCAGCTCTCCGGCCCGGCGCTGTATGTTGTCATGGCGCTGTTTTCAGCGCTTATGTTCTGTGCCGCCGTCGCCCTGGTACGGCGTTACGCCCCGGAAGCCAGCGGCTCTGGCGTGCAGGAAATCGAAGGCGCCATGCAAGGACTGCGCGAGATCCGCTGGCAGCGCGTCCTGCCGGTCAAGTTCATCGGCGGCACCCTGGCACTGGGCTCGGGCCTGGTCGGCGGCCGTGAAGGCCCGACCATTCATATGGGCGCTTCCATCGCCAAGGCCATCAGTTCGCGTTTTACCCTGGCCGCCGAGGAAGCCCGCGCCCTCTGGGGCGCTGGCGGCGCGGCCGGCCTGACCGCCGCCTTCAATGCCCCGCTGGCATCCATTGCCTTCATCATCGAAGAAGCCAGGGACGCCTTTCCTTACCGCGTGCGTACCTATGGCGCGGTCATTATTGCCTGTGGCTTCAGCGCCTTGACTACCACCGCGCTGACCGGCGCGGTTCCGTATATGTCCATGAGCGCGGAGCGCATGCCCACCTACTTTCTGCCCGCCTTCATCGCGCTGGGCCTGGTGCTGGGCGTGCTGGGCGTCGCTTTCAACCGCGTCATCATCGCCGGGCTGGAGATTTCCCGTCAGCTTGGCCTGAAAACATCGCCCTACCTCATTCCGGCGCTGCTGGGCCTGATCATCGGCCCCATGCTGGTTCTCTTTCCCGAAGCGACTGGCGGCGGGGAATCGCTGGCGGTGACCCTGGCCAACAACCCCCTGCCCATTGGCCTGCTGGGCCTGGTCGTGCTGCTGCGCTTTTTCATGACGGCCGCCAGCTACTCCACTGGCGCGCCTGCCGGCATTTTCGCCCCGATTCTGGCGCTCGCCACAACCACCAGTGTCCTTTTTGCCAGCCTGCTCGCGCTGGTAATCACTTTGCCTCCTGGCGCCATGGTCGCCTTCGCAGCAGCAGGCATGGCCGGGCTATTTTCCAGCACCGTGCGTTCGCCGCTGGTCGGTATCGTCCTGGTTCTGGAGCTCACGGGCACCTATGCCCTGGCCATTCCGTCGCTGCTGACCGCCGTGACCGCCCATCTGGTCGCTGCGGGCCTGGGCGGGCAACCCATCTATGAGGTGCTGCTGGCACGCACGCTGCGCCTGGCAGGCCAAACACCGCCAGCCAGCACGGAAGACAGCAGCGGCCCGTCAGCCGCCGCGCGCTAACCGGAACGAAACTGCCTGCCAGACCGCCTTAGCGGCGGCTGGCAGGCAGGCAGCGCTCTGCCACAAAGACGCAGATGGCCAGCCAGACTGCGCTCACGGCAAACCCCGCCAGCACATCGCTGAGGAAATGCACCTGCAGCAAAACACGGCTGGCGCCGATGGCCGCCACCAGCCCTGCCGCCAGCGCCACGCATGCCATATGCCAGCGCGCCGGCAGCAGGCGCAGCAGCAAATAGCAGCCAAAGCCATAGACCAGTAATGAGGCCGATGCGTGCCCGCTGGGGAAGCTGAACCCTGTTGCTTCGATATAACCGTGATCATGTTCGGGGCGGGTACGCTGGAACGCGTGCTTCAGCACCCAGTTCAATGCCCCGCCGCCGGCGGTAGCCAGTACCGCAGCAGTCACCAGCCCCCAGCGCTTGCGCCATGCCAGCAGCGTCAGCATGAGCACGGACAGCAGCAATAAAAAATAGCGGTCGCCCAGGAAGGTAAACCAGGCCAGGCCAGCCAGCAGCGTGCCCGGCATTTGCAGGCTCAAGGCCTGCGCCAGCGAGGCATCGAACTCCACCATGCCGCCTGACTGCGTCACGGAAGCCGCCAGCAGGCCGAACAGCGCTATCATCACCAGCGCAAACACACCGTACAGGGCCGCACGGCGCCAACCGGCCTGCAAACCAGCCAGGCAGCGCCAGCATACTGCGGCCAATACCGCGACGCCTGCCGGCAGGATCAAAAGCCAATAATAAGGATGGGCCGCCGCCCAGGTTGCGTATTCAATCATGAGTGATGGATTCCGGGCCGCGCTGAATGTTCCCCTGCCCCCTTGCGGGGCAGACCCTAATCCGGTCATGCCTGCCTATCATTGCCACTGCCTTTGCGTCTAGCGAGTTCAATCCTCCATTGTCCCTTGCGCAGGCCTGCCTGGCTAGCCTGCCGGGCGCGGCGGCCCATCCACCCCTGCCACCCCTGCCACCCCTGCCGCCCCTCCTGCCTCGCTGCCGGATACAAACCGGACTGGCGACAGGCACGAATATCCGTTATTTTGCTAGTCTGCGGTCATACCAGCTTTTCCTACCCAAACCGCCAGCCATGGCAGCTCTCTGTTGAGCCGAATGAACAATACTGCATCCCGTTGGCAATACATCACGGCCCGCATGCTCAATCTATTGGGCGTCGTGGCGTCGCTCGTTCTGATTGTCAGCATTTCGTTTGAAGCCTTTTCCAATGCCGCCTTTTCCGGCAATACCATCTACACCAAAATTCAGCTCGGCGTCTGTCTCTATTTCCTGGTGGATTTTTTCCTGCTCTTGCTGATTTCGCCTGATCGCTGGCGTTTCTTCTTCAGGAATTTCATCCTGATTATTTTGTCAGTACCGTATTTTTATCTCTTTACCCGCTTTTCACTGAATTTCTCCAGTGAAGTGCTTTACCTGATCCGCTTCCTGCCCATTATTCGCGGCGGGGCGGCCTTGGTTATTCTGGTGCAAATGATCGTCAGCAACCGGATTTCCGGCCTGTTCATCACCTATCTGGCGATTTTCTTTTCCATTACCTATTTCGAGACCCTGATCTTTTATGTCTTCGAATCCGGCGTCAATCCGCTGGTCAAGTCCTATCCGGACGCGCTGTGGTGGGCGTCGATGACGGTCACCACCGTAGGTTCCAACATTATTCCGGCCACGACCATAGGCAAAATCTGCACCGCCACGCTGGCGGTGGTCGGCATGACGACCTTTCCCATCTTTACGGCCTACATCACTTCCGTCATTCACAACCTGAACGACAGGCAGAAAAAGAAACAGCTGGTGGACAAGCAAGCCGCCTATCAGCATGCGGCCCAGGCGGCCCAGGCGGCCGCCTTGCGCGCTGCCGCCCCCATGGCACCCGCGGCGCCTGCCGTACCCGCCAAAGGGGGCGCCCCCGCCGCC
>NZ_JBQEKA010000043.1:0-28127 GCF_052103615.1 Kerstersia sp.
CCCTTAGTCTTTCACAAAAGAGACCGGGAAGCTGTACTCGTACAGCGGCAATTCCGCCAATGCCGCGCGCGCATGGGCTTCAGGATTGGCAACGACCCTCCAGCTGCCGCCTATGCGCGCTGTCTGGCGCTGGCCGCGCTCGTACGGTTGCCAGGCGGCCAGCCCTGCCTCAGCGGCATTCGGCTTGCCGGTACGGGCGAACTGGCCCCAGATCGCTCCCAGGCGGTCACGCACCTGGATTTGATCCGGGCTATCTTGCACCAGGGCACGCGCCGCATCCAGCGTCCCGAAGATAAATGGCACTTCGGACGTATGCGCCGCCCCCAGCACCCCGGCGCGCGCCGGTGATTTCCAGTCGAACTCGTAGGCATAGACTGGCGCGCCATTCAAATCGGCCTGACGATCGGCAAAGGCCAGCGTCGGCAACTTGTAGTTGTAGTCGCCTGCGATGGCGATCAACTGACGGGCAGGCGTGCCGCCGGGATAGCGCTCGGCGTAGCTTTGCAGGATTTCACGCGTTTGCGCATCCGTCAGTTGCAGGAATTTCTGCACCCGCGCTTCCAGCTGCGCCTGGCTGATGCTGAAATTGGCCGGATTGCCCGCCAGGAAGAATGTCGCTTCATCCTGGGCATAACCGACCAGCACCGGCACACCGGCAGCCTGAGACAGCGCGCGCGGGTCATACGGTTCTTCGCGGAATACCAGGCCGTCGAGCGTCGGGCGGAATTCGCTGACGCCGCCCGTCTTGGCCATCAATTTGCCGTAGGCCGCCAGAATCTGCTCTGCCGGCAACTGCTGAACCCGCGCCGCCTGGCTGGCGTTCAGGCCCAGCTCCTGCAGCAGCCCATGCGCCGCACGCGCGGCCTTTTCCTGGCTGCCCAGACGCCACAAGCCGGAACCGCTCTGCACAATGGCCTTGTGAAACAGGCCTTGGGCCGCAGGCAAGCCCAGCAGCGCCGTCACTTTGGCTGCGCCGCCAGACTGGCCGAAAAGGGTGACATTGGCCGGGTCCCCGCCAAAGCCAGCGATATTCTCCTGCACCCAGCGCAGCGCCTCGACCTGATCGAGCACGCCGACATTGGCGGATTCGGGCGCCCATCCTGACGCGTCTTCACCCAGATAGAGCGAACCAAACACATTCAGACGATGGTTGATGGCCACGACGACCACATCCTGGCTCTGCGCCAGGAAGCTGCCGTCAAAACCGGCAGACGTTCCCGCGCCCGCTGAAAAGGCGCCGCCATGCAACCAGAACAGCACGGGCCGCTTCTTGCCATCATTGATCGCGGGGGTATAGACCGCCAGCGACAGGCAATCCTCATTGGCCGCTGCTGCCTGACCTGGCCCATCTGGCCTATCAGGCCAATACCAGGCGAATTCCGCCACCGCCGCGCCCGTGAGCTGGGGCGCGCTGGCGCCATGCCGGACCGCATCACGCACGCCGGCCCAAGGTTTTTTCTTGACCGGCGGCTGGAAACGATTCGCGCCAGCCGTCGTTTCGCCATAAGGAATCCCGCGGAAGGCATAGCCCTGATGACCGCGCACGCCGCGCACCCGCCCGGCTGCCGTTTCCACCACAGGCTCTCCGCGCGGAATCGGACTGGCGCATGCCAACACACTGCCAGACAGACTCAACACCACCCCGGCCTTTACGCCCGACAGCAGAAATTCTCGTTTGTTCATTCTCAACCCTTCATTCATGCCCTGCCGCAAAACACCGGCGCCAGCCGCCAGCCGCGTCACAACACGCACGGCAGACAGAACAGTCTAAATAACCCCAAGGCATGTTCAAACGATTTTTTATGCATTTACTAACATCGGATTGCCAGGGTAAGAACGGCAAATGCCACAGCTACAGCATTTGCAGAACACCGCAGATCAAGGCTTGCATGCCCCGGTCAAATTCCGATTCGATGGTGGCCACCTCTTCGCCTGCTGCCTCTGCACCAGTTCCCCCTGCGCCTGTCTCCTGCGCTGCCGCCTCATCAGCGTCCAGCTCGGCATAGACGGTATCCGCCAAGGCAATACAGTGGAACGCCACGGTGGACAGCAGCCAGCGCGAGCGTTCCTGCGTCAATCCATAGCGGCAAGCCGCCCATTCCTGATGCGCGTAGATCCGCGCCATCATGCCCGGCGTCGTCGCCCGGCGGCGTATCAAATACGGCGCCAGCCCCTGATGCCGCCGCACCAGTTCGCGCAAGGACGCGCTGAATAAGCGCAAATAGCTTTCCAGCGAATCTTGCGGCGGGCCTGCGCTTTCCGGCATTTGCCAGCGACAGAAAATTTCCTCGGCCACCAGCCGCTTGAGCGCTTCGAGGTTCGGCACATGCTTGTAGAGCGCCATGTGGCTCACGCCCAGCCGGGCTGCCACGCCGACAAACGTCAGCTTGGTCAAGCCCATTTCCATGCCCGCCGCCGCAATCCGTTCCCGCGTGATGGAGCGCGGCCGGCCGCGCCGTGGCGTTGAAGCCGAGGTTTCCATGTCTTTCATCCTTGTCATCGTACGATATCCGCCCGTTTGAAATTAGTTTATCATCATGAAACTAATTATCCGAATGCGCAGCCTGACAGGCATCCCAGCCTAGGCACGACGGGATGTCCTGCCACCGCAGAATGCCCCGCCAGCAAGCCAGCGCTGGCCGTTGCTGCCGTGAACGGAGAACCGCATTGAGAACCGCATGAGAACCCCAGGAGAACCTCATGATTCTGCCCTTGTCCCGGACAGGCCTGCTGCACACGGCCTTATCCCCCGCCTTGCGCCCGGCCCTGCCGCAACTGGCCGCCGGTATCGCGGCGGCGGCCGCTGCCGGGCTGGCCATGCTGGGTGCCATCGGGTGCTTGATCGGTTTGCTGCGAGCCCCCTCAATGGCATGGGCAGGCGGGGCCTGCGCACTGTGGCTGTTGGGCGCGCTGCTGGCTGCCGCATCCTCCTGGCTCTCTCATGATGCCGAAGGCCGTTTTGAAGCCCGCCTGCGCCGCCAGGCTGCCGCCCAACTGATGCGCCTGCCCGCCAGCACACTGAGCCGCTACGGCGGCGACAAGCTGCGGCGGCTGGTATCGGATGACATCAGCGCCCTGCACCACATGGTCGCCCACCTGCCGGGAGAAATTGCCACCTTCGCCATCGTGCCCCTGGCCACCATTCTGCTGCTGGCGGACATTGCCGGGCCGCTGGCGCTGCTGGCCCTGATTCCCGGCGTGCTCGCCGCCCTGTGCTATCTCGTCATCATTCCGAAAATGGCGGCCAGACACGGGGCGGAACAAGCCGATGTCATGGGCGACATCATGAACGCCGCCGATGACTATGCGCGCGGCATCCGCGTCAGCCGGATCTATGGTGCCCAGGCAGGCGCGGCAGCCGCCTATCAGGCCGCCACCAGGCGTTTTATCGACGGCATGCTCAAGCGCGTCAGCCTGGTCGCCACTACCGCTGCCGTGGCCGTGGCCTTGTTGCAGGCCGTCGCTACCTTCGCCATTGCCTATGCCGCGGGCTACACCCTGCCGCCCTATCAGCTGGCAGCCGCGCTGCTACTGAGCCTGGCAATCGTGACCCCGGCATTGAAGCTCGGGCATGGCCTGGACTACGTTGCAGCAGGCCGCGCCGCAGCGCAACGCCTGGCCCTGCTGCTGCAGGAAAGCCCTCTGCCAGACGGCACGCAGCACACTCCGCTGCCGCTGGAAAACGGCCTGCCGCTGCAAATCCGCGCGCTGCCTATCCGCCTGGGCGAACGCCTGCTGGTGCCAGTGCTGACCCATACCTTTCTGCCTGGGACGCTCACCGCCATTACTGGGCCCAGCGGCACCGGGAAATCCACCCTGCTGCGTATTCTGGCAGGCCAGGAATTGCAATCTGGCGGCCAGATTCAACTGGGCGAAACAGCGCTGGGCGAACTGAGCCTGGACAGCCGGCCGCAGCAACTGCTGCTGATCCCGCAAGGAGGGGATGTCCTGAATGCGCCGGTGCGGGCCACCCTGGCCCTGAGCGCTCCCGCCGCCAGCACCGCCGAATACCGCCACGCCTTGCAACAAGCGCAAATCGACATTGACCTGGAAGCGGATGCCGGCCCCTTGTCCGGCGGGGAAAAGCAGCGTGTCAGCCTGGCGCGAGCTTTTCTGAGCCCCGCGCCCGTCATCCTGCTGGATGAGCCCACCAGCGCGCTGGACCGCCAGACGGCCGGACGCCTGTTCGACGCCCTGCTGCGGCTGGCCCGGCAAGAGCAAAAAACCATTCTGTTCGTCACCCACGATGCCGAACTGGCAGCCCGGGCCGACGCCCATCTGGCGCTGACGCCCTGCGCCCCCCACGGAGATGCGCAATGAACCGCCCGCTTACCGCCATGCACAGCGCCCGCCGCCGGCTGATCAGCATCGGCCTGGGCTGGGCCGCCATTGCGCTGCTCGAAGCCCTGACCTACACGCTGCTGGCGCTGGCCATCATCGAGCGCCAGCCTCCAGGCCTGATCCTGATCGCAGCCGCCATTACCCTGCTGGCGACGATTCTGGTCACGCGCGCCGGTTTTTTCTCGGGCGCCAGACTGGCCGGCGATCTGTACGATGCCCTGGGCCAGACCCTCACCCGCGCCCGCCTGTCGTGGTTTTCGCCTGAGCACCGCGCCCTTGTCGCTACCTTGGCCGGGCTCGGCATCCCGGCCCTGATGAGCGTGCCCGCGCACCAATTGCAAACCTTTCTGCTGGCGCCATTGACGCCGCTATTCCTGCTGGCAGGCATCGCTTTCATTGCCGGTTCGGCAACGGCGCTGCTGATCGGCGCCACGCTGCTGATCGCGCTGGCCGCCCAATACCTGTCGCAGCGCGCGCTCAGCCGCGCCGACGCCCGGCGGCATGAAGCGGAACTGGCCGCCACGCAGGCCACGCTTGAGCTGACCGATCATCTGGAATTGCTGCGCACGGCGGCAGGTCCCGCGCGCGCCCTGGAACGCCTGACGCAACGCTGGCGGGATCAGGAAAGCGCGCTGGCGCGCACCAACCGCGCCGCTGCGCCCGCCACCTGCATTTCCGCCCTCGCCAGTATTCTGCCGCTTGCCGCCGCCGTCCTGCTGCTGGGCAGCCAGGGCTTCGCCGACCCGGCTGCCGCCCTGGCGCTGATCCTGCTGACAGCGCGCGCTGCCGCGCCGCTGGATGCGCTGGCGCTGGCCGGCCTGGGCATCAATGACCTGCGCGCCACACTGCGCGACTACCGCCGCGCCATCTCCGCCCCAGCTTTGTCGGAACCGGCGACTGCGCCAGCGCAAGCGCCTGCCCAGCGCCAGATCGAACTGCACGGCGTCACCTACGCGCCCGCGCTGAACAAGATACACGCCACCATTCCGGCAGGCCACCGAGTCTTGGTGTCAGGACATACCGGCAGCGGCAAAAGCACGCTGCTGGGGCTGCTGATGCGCTTTGACGATCCGCACAGCGGCCGCATCACGCTGGATGGGGTGCCGCTCACGGATATGCGCTATGACGAGCTCGCGGCGCACATTGCCTACGTCCCGCAGGACCCCATTATTTTCACCGGTACCCTGGCGGAAAACATACGTCTGGGCCGGCCAGGCGCCTCCGATGCCGAAGTCGCCGCTGCCGCCCGCGCCGCGGCACTGGACGCCGTGCTGGAACGCGCGCCGTCAGGCATCCATCAGCCGCTGGGCCATCAGGGCTCGGCCCTGTCCGGCGGTGAACGCCAGCGCGTCGCCCTGGCGCGCGCCTTGCTCAAACGCGCCCCTATCCTGATTCTGGACGAAGCCACTGCCGCCCTCGATGAGGCCACGGAAGCACAGGTTGCCCAGGCCGCGCGCGCGCAAAATGCCACCATGATTATCGTGACGCACCGCAATCCGGCCATCTGGCAGGCCCACCAGACCATCAACCTGGATCACGCCGCCTGAACCTGCCCGGCCTGTTCCCGGCTTACCTTGCGCGCAGGCCGGGCGGCCGCGCTACCGGCGGCGCCAGCCCAGCCACCAGCGCATCTATCACCACGCGCAAACGCGCTGGCAGGCTGGCGTTTTTCAACCACAGCAGATGAATCGGCAAGGGATCCGGCTGATGGGCAGGCAGCACCGCTCTCAGCCGCCCGGCTGACAGGTCTTCCGCGACGAACCAGCCCGGCAATTGCGCCAGCCCCGCTCCGGCCAACGCCGCCTGCCGCAGCGCTTCCATATCCCCCAGCCGCATATAAGGCCGGCGTGGCGTATAGCGGCGCGAACCTACCGCCCCCGGCGCCTGGCTCAGTTGCCAGGCCTCCCCGGCGCCCGCCTGCATCCCCAACAGGCAGGCATGCGCGGCCAGCGCATCCAGATCTTCCGGCATGCCCCGGCGCGCCAGATACGCGGGCGCGGCGCAAAGGCAAAGCGCTTGTTCTCCCAGGCGCCGCGCCACATGCGTCATGCTGTCCTCCAGCGGCCCGATACGCACCGCCAGATCAAAGTTTTCATTGACCAGATCGACCATGCGGCCAGAAAACGCGATATCCCATTCCAGCGCCGGGTAGCGCTCGGCCAGCGCCAGCAGCACCGGCATCACTTGCACCCGCCCGTACACGCTGGGCACCGCCACACGCACCCGCCCCGCCGGGGCCTGCTGCGCATCGGCCAGCAGGCTCTCGGCCTGTTCCAACTCATTCAATGCCCGCGCGCAGCTTTCATAGAAGGCCGAGCCAGCTTCCGTCAAGGCCATGCGCCGCGTCGTGCGGTGAAACAGGCGCAGGCCCAGCCTGGCCTCCAGGCGCGCAACCGCCTTGCCTACGCTGGAGGGTGACAAGCCCATCTGACGCGATGCCAGGCTGAAGCTGCCCGATTCCGCGGCGCGGACAAACGCCAGGACACCCTGGAAATGGTCGTCAGATTGCATGGCTTATCCGATAGTTTTTATCTGATATCAAGGTAAAAATTATATCAATTCAAACCTTTTATTCTTCAATAACATAGCAAGCTCTTCTCCCCCTTCCTGCCTTCAGCGGCAAACGCCTGCCATGCCCAGCCTTCCCCCGAATTCCGCCCTTGCCGCCCGCCGCTCCGCCTGGTTAGCCCTGGCCGGCATTGCCACCGCCAGCTTTCTTGGCTGCATCGACTTCACCATCGTCAATACGGCGCTGCCCTCCATTCAGGCTGAACTCGGCGCCGGTCTCGCCCAACTGCAATGGGTCATGAGCGCTTTTGTCATGGCGCTCACCAGCAGCACCATTGCCGCCGGCCAACTGGCAGACCGGCACGGCCGTGCCCGCGTAATGCAGACCAGCATGGCGGTTTTCGCCTTGTCCTCCCTGGGGGCTGGCCTCAGCGGCAGCCTGGCCGCGCTGATCGGCTGGCGCGTCCTGCAAGGCGCCGCTTGCGCCGGTCTCTATACGGCGTCAGCCGCTCTGGTCAGCGAAATATTCACCGCGCACGAACGCGGCAAAGCCTTGGGCCTGCTGTTCAGCGCCAACGGCATCGGCCTGGCAGTCGGGCCGGCATTGGGCGGTTTGCTGGCCGGCAGCCTGGGCTGGCGCTGGGTTTTCTTTATCAACCTGCCGCTGATACTTGCTAGCTTTATCTTGTGTGGGCGGCGCCTGCCCGCCTTGGCCTCCCCCGCCTGCCCGCCGCCACTCGCAAGCGCGCGGTTTGACTGGATGGGCATGGCCCTCTGGTGCGCCGTGCTGCCTTGCAGCCTGCTGCTCATCAATACAGGCACGGGGGATGGCTGTCCTTCCCTGCCCTGGCGCTGTTGCTGGCCTGCCTGCTGCTGGGGCTGGCGCTTTGGCGCACGGAACGCCGGGCGGCTGCCCCGCTGCTGCACCTCTCCTTGTTCCTGCGGCCGCGCTTTCTCATTGCCGCTGCCGCCAGCGCCACGCTGGCCTGTTTCTACTGTGTCGCTTTCTTCCTGATGCCGCTCTATCTCAGCGACCTGCGGCATCAGGACAGCATCATGACAGGCTGGCTGCTGCTGCCCGCCACGGCCTTGATGGCCTTAAGCTCCCCGCTGGCCGGACGCCTCAGTGACAGGCGCGGCACTGGCTTGCCCATGCGTGCAGGTTGCCTGCTGCTCTTAGCCTCGGCCCTGATGCAAACCGCCTTCGGTGCCCAGACCAGCTGGCCCTGGGTGCTGCTGGCTTTCTCTTTCCTGGGCATGGGCTGGGCGTGCCTGCTCGGCCCCTCCATGAATGCCGCACTGGCAGCCTTCCCGCAAGCGCTGGCCGCCACGGCCCTGGGCATGGCGGCCACCGCGCATAACCTCGGCGGCGCGCTGGGCCTGGCCCTGGCCACCGCTCTTTATGACGCTGTCGCCGCCCTGCGCCCCGGCGCGCCTGACGCCGCCTTCCTGCTCGGTTACCGCGCCGTCATGGCGCTGCTGGCGGGGCTTTGCCTGGCTACCTTTCTGCTGCTGCGCCATGCCCAAGCCCGGCGCAGCGGCCAGGGTCAGCGGCCTGCCGGGTCGGGCCGGTGATGCACATACTCCACCACGGTGCCGTCCGGGTGCTCCGCATTGAAAGCCGCCCCGGTAGGCACCACCTGCAGAGGAAAAATAATCTTTGCCCCTGCCGCGACCAGTTTGTCGTAATACGGCCTGACATCGTCAACCAGCAAGGTGCCTGTCGTGGACGTGAACGGCGCCAACGCCTGCGGCGTGCCTTCGATCAACAGGAAAGCCCCGACCATGGCCAGCCGCAAACCCGCTTCCGGAAACGGGAACCCAGCATCGGCAGGCACATCCTGCAAGGCCTCGTAAAAACTCATTGCTGCTTCCAGTTCTCCCGGGCCGACAAACACCCGGATCAAGACACGCGGCACGCGTTGTTGTGACGTATCGTTGCGCTCACGCCAAAGCTGATCGAAATGGTGCGGCGGATAGGGCGATTGCGGTGATTGCGGTGAGACACCGCGCCTTTGACGCGCCCGCAATGCAGCGAAACAGATTCTCTGGCAGGTTAATCCCCGGTTTGCCGTGCGGCTGCCAATGCCGCCGGCAAGCCAGCCACGGCCACAATCAGCAATGCGCCCACTGCTGCGAAGGCTGCGGCCAAACCGATGAAAAGCGCCGCATAGCCGATCAGCGCCGGGCCGAGCAGCACCCCCAGATAGCCCAGCATGCTGGCCGCCGCAATCGCATGTGCCGCTGGCACCAGGCGCTGGCGCGCGGCCAGGGAAAACAGGACAGGCACCACATTGCCGACCGCCAGGCCAGCCATGGCAATGCAGGCCAGCAGCCATGGCAGCGACGTCACCCAGGCCAGCAGCAGGATACCGGCCCCTGTCACCACCAGGCTGCCCGCCAGCATGCTGCGCTCGCCCGCAGCCGCCACCACCCGGTCACCGGCCAGGCGGCTGATGGCCATGGCCAGCGCAAACATGGAATAGCCCATGCCTGCCAGCGATACCTCTACCTGCTTGACCTGCGTCAGCAATACCGCGCCCCAATCCAGCATGGCACCTTCCGCCAGAAAGGTCAGCATCGCCAGCACGCCTATCACCAGCACGGCACCGCGCGGCATCAGCCAGACAGGCGGACGCTGGGCTGAACGTGTTTCCATCAAACCGGACCATGCCAGCACGATGCTGGCCCCGATCACTGCACTGGCCAGCGCCGCCGCAGCGCCAGGCGGCACCCCCAAGGCCAGCAAGGCAGTCATGCTGCTGGCGCCAGACAAGCCGCCCAGGCTATACATGCCATGAAAGCCGGACATCAACGGCACACCCGCCCTGGCCTGCACCTGGGCGCCATGGATATTGGCTGCAACATCAATGGCGCCTATGGCCGCCCCGAACAGCAATAAGGCCGCTCCCATCGCCACAGGGTCCGACAGCCATGCCAGCAAGGGCAACGCCAGCAGAATCCCTAGCGCCCCGGCGGCAATCACCGGCTTGGTGCCCGCGCGGCCGGACCACACCCCGGCAGTCGGCATGCCCAGCACCGCCCCCAGGCCCAGGCACAACAGAATGCTGCCCAGCAAAGCGGCATCGGCCTGCATGCGCGCCTGCGCATAAGGCACCAGCGGTGCCCAGGATGAAATGCCAAATCCTGCGATGAAAAACGCCAGGCGTGTTGCCCGCCCGGGACCGCGTAACTCGTCTTTGTTCTGCATGGTTTCCACCTTGTCTGGCCTGGGCCCTGGCCGCCGGCAGCCGCCAGGCTGGCTGTCCGCGCTGCCTGCTGCCAGCGTGGCCCGCTAATGTCTGCCCGCCAGCTTAGGGCGAGCCAGAATAGGCGTCTCCATGCATAATGACCAAATATGTTGATAATCCGCCAATCCCTGGCCGACCCTGATCAGGCCCGCATTCCCATCGCCGGGCAGGTCGAACACTGGCTCCCCGGGCAACTGGCGCCGCACCGCCATCGGCGCCACCAATTGATTTACGCGACCCGTGGCGTCGTGCATGTCGGCACGCCTGACGGCCAGTGGATTCTGCCGCCCAGCCGGGCCATCTGGATCCCGGGCGAAACCGAGCATGCCCTGCAAATCAAGCGGCCCACGGAAACACGGGTTCTGTATATCGCGCCTGACGCTTATGTTTTCCCGGCGGGCAAGGCCTGCCGGGTGCTGGACGTGCCGCCGCTAGTGCGTGAGCTGATTACCGCCTGCGCCGATTTTCCTGCCGACTATGCGCAGGATTCCCCGCAGAGCCGCATCGCCCGTGTGCTGATCGACCAATTGCAGGTCTTGCAGCAAGCCCCCGCCAACCTGCCTTTGCCTGCCGACCCACGGGCCTTGCGGCTGGTCTCGCTATTGCAGCAGGACCCTGCCAACCGTAGCCCCCTGGCCGTCCTGTGCCGGCAAACAGGCGCCAGCGCGCGTACCCTGGAACGCCTGTTTGCGCGGGAAACACATCTCAGCCTGGGCGCCTGGCGGCACCGTTTGCGTATGCTGACCGCCATGGAACATCTGGCCTATGGCGCCAGCGTGACCCAGACGGCGCTGGAAACCGGCTATGAATCGCCATCCAGCTTTATTGCCGCCTTTCGCAGCATGTTCGGCCAAACCCCAGCCCGTTATTTCAGCGCTGCCTGAGCCGCAACACTCCCAGCGCTGCGCTGCAAGCTGCCTTAACGCGGGCCGAAAACTTCCGACAATGCTTCGGGCTGCGGCATACCATTGAATTTTCTCAAACCGCCCTCGCCGTCCTGCACGACGATGCCAGGCGTGCCCCGGAAGCCCAGCGCCGCCATCAGCGCCTGATTGGCGTTCAGCATCTCCCCGGCCTCAGCAGAAATACGCGCGACCGGCTTGATGCCGCCCTTGGCGTAATTGCGCTCGTTTTCCAGCAATGCCGCCGTCTGATCCGGGGCTTCCAGAATGGCGGCGGCCTTGGCCGGGCTATCGGCCTTGATCACGCCCACCAGCAAATGCCGCAATTGCACTTTGCCCGCATCCACCCAGGGCCGCGAAGCTTGCCAGAAACGATTGCAATACGGGCAATTCGGGTCGCTGAAGGTATAGACAATGCGCGGCGCGTCCTTGCTGCCATCCTGCACCCAGTCAGCTTCCTCCAGTTGCGCCCAGGCCTGCTCCGCCATCGGCCGGGCCACCAGTTTTTCCAGGACGGCTTCATCCATGGGCTGGGCGTTTTCATCCAGCCGGGTGCCGACAATCGCCTTGCCATCGCTGGTGATATAAACCGCCACCGGCACATCCCCGGCCACACCGGCAAAACCGCGCAAACCGCCGCCAGCCTCAAACTCCTGAACGACAGTCAGGCCTTTGCCCTGCAAGGCTTCCAGCACTGCCGGCATCTCCGTGGCCTGCGCCTGCGGCGCCAGCATCAGCCCTGCGGCAAACAGCCCAGGGATACCCAGTTTTTTCTGCAACATATCGGATCCGTTCCTTGAGGTCGTTGATTCAGTCGGACACGGCAAAATACCGCGTCACCTTATGTTTGAGGCTGGCCAGCGTCAATTCTCCCATGTGCGCGTCCACCAATCGGCCCTGCGCATCGAAGAAAAACGTGGTCGGCAGCCCTTTTGCGCCCTGCGCCTGCATCAGGCGCGAGCCAGGATCCAGCAGCAGCTCCCGGAAAGACAGCGCCTGCTGATCCAGAAAGGCCTGCACCTGTTTGCTGTTCTCCCCCTGATTGGCCATAACAAACGCGACCTCGGGAAAGAGTGCCTGGCCCTGCGCCAGAACCGGCATTTCACGGCGGCATGGCGGGCACCAGCTGGCCCAGAGATTCAGCACGACCGGCTGGCCGCGATAAGCCTCCAGCGTCACGGCTGCGCCATCCGGCTTCTGCAATGCCACGGCGGGCATGGCCAGCGCCGCGCGCTGTTCGGCAGCCAGCCAGGCGCCCGCCGCCAGCCAGGCCGCCACCCCGGCCAGCAGCGCCGCCATCACCGCTGGCCGCAAGGCTCGCGCGGCGCTGGCGCGCGTGCGCCGCCAGACATAGGCCAGCGCCACCGCCAAACCCAGCCACCAGATAAAACCGCCGTCGCCCACGGCAATCATCGACCAAGGCGCCGCCAGATAATCACGCCACCATAGCGCGATATATGCCAGGCGCGCCGCCAGTAACCCCCAGAACAAGGCATCCAGCACCAGGCTGCCAGCCGCTTGGGCGCCGCCCGCCGCTTTGTGCCCGCGCGCCAGCCAGCGGGCCAGCAGCCAGGCCAGCACGACCGCGCCTATCACCAGCACCGCTGGCAGGGGAAAAGGGCCAAGGCTGGTCATGGCACGCCCGCCTTATCCAGTCTTTCCAGAAACGCCTGGGCGCTGATGCTGCCGACGACACGCTGCCCGCGGCGTTCCTTGCCATCCGGCCCCACCAGCATCAGCGTGGGTGGCCCCTGCACCCCCCAATGGGCCAGCAACGCCTTATCCTGCTCATCATTGCGGGTCACGTCCGGCCGCAACACCTGCACGCCAGCCAGACGCTGCATGACTGCGGCATCGCCCAGCACCTCGCGCTCGATGATATGGCAGCTGACGCACCAATCCGCATTGAAAGTCACCAATGTCCATTGCCCCTGCGCGCCCGCCGCCTGCAACTGTTGCTCCATGTCATCCACGGTTTTCACGGCGATGGATGCCTGGGCCTGCCCGGCTCCGGCCTGGGCACCGGCGCGCCAGTGCCCCAAGGGCTGCCATAGGTCCAGCCCTCCAGACGCCGCCCCGGCCAGCAGCAAGACCGACCACACGCCCGCCAGGCTCGCGCCATAGCGCAAGCCCCACGCCCCCCGCGGGGTCTTGGCGCTCAGCTGCTGCGCCCAGGCCAGCAAGCCCAGCGCCACGCCCAGCCCCCAAGCGCCCCACAAAACCAGTGCTGCCGGCCCCGGCAAAAACCGTTGCAACAGCAACACGGCCATCGCCGCCATGACATAAGCAAACGCCAGCCGCACCCGCTCCATCCAGGGGCCCGGGCGCGGCAAAATACGCGCGCCGAACACGGCAATCGCGAGCAAAGGCAAGCCCATGCCCAAGCCCAGGGCAAACAGCGCCAGACCGCCCTGGGCAGCGCTTCCCGCCTGGCTGATATACAGCAAGGCGCCAGCCAGAGGCGCTGTCATGCACGGGCCGACCAACAAGGCGGAGAACAAGCCCAGCAAGGCGGCGCCCCCGATGCTGCCGCCCTGCTTCCCCTGGCCGGCACCGGCCAGGCGTTGCGTCCAGGCGTCGGGCAGACGCAGTTCGAATAAACCGAATAGAGAACTCGCCAATGCCAGAAAGAGCGCGGCAAACCCGCCCAACAGCCAGGGCGACTGCAAGGCCGCCTGCAAGTTGGCCCCGGCCAGCCCCGCAGCCACCCCTAGCGCCGCATAAGCGCCCGCCATGGTCAGCACATACGCCAGCGACAATACAAATGCCCGCCGGGGGCCTGCCCTGCTGCCTACCACCATGCTCGACACAATTGGGATCATCGGCAAGGTGCAAGGCGTAAACGCCAGCAACAGGCCAAACCCGAAAAACAGTGCCGCCGCCGCCAGCGGCCCCAACTCGGTCAGGCGCTGCGCGACAGATTGATCTTCACCCAAAGAGGCCGCGGGGGCATCCGTCCCCCTGGCGGCGGCAGCATCCCGCCGCCCTGTTTCCGGCGATGCGGCCGGCGCCATCGCAGGCGGGCTGTCCGGGCGCCCCGCAGCTGCCGCTGGCGCCGCTGATGCCGCTGATGCCGCTGATACCGCTGATGCCGCTGATACCGTTGGCGCCGCATCCGGCATTGCCAGCACAAGAGTCTGGGGGGGATAGCAAATCCCCGCCTCGGCGCAGCCCTGCCAATGCAAGGTCACTGGCCGTTCGGCGGTTTCAGGAAAGGCCAGCGTCAAGGCATCCCCGGCATAGACTTCCGTCTTGCCGAAAGACTCATCCTGGCGCCACTCGCCCGGCGGCAGCGTCAGCGCCAGTTCCCGGTCCTGCGCATCCGTCAGCCGCAACGACTGCCGGTACACATAGTAGTCATCCGCCACCGTCGCCCCGGCCACCAGCCTGCCGTCCTCGCGCTGCGCTGGCGCCACCGTCAGCACCTCATCGGCCTCAAGAAAAACCGTGGCGTGCTCCCAGGGCCAGGCTGCGCCCGCCGCCTGCGAACCGCCATGCCACGCCCCTGCCGCCAGGCAAATCACGAGCAATAAGGCCTGCCCTCCTATCTGTCGATACCACCGCAAACCGTCCCCTCCTTCCCGCGTTCAGAACGCATCATCCCATGCCGGGATTAAGCCAGACTAAATCGTGCGGCAAGCGCAACGTCAGCCTGCCGCCTGCCGTTTTTCTGTCCTAAGATGCCATCCTGGGATATGTCGATGGCGGGAAAAAATGCGCGTGCTGCTGGTAGAAGATGACGAACTGATCGGCCAGGGAATCGTGGCTGGCCTGCGCGCTCACGGCATAGACGTGCAACATGCCGCAAGCGCCGCTGCCGCAACGGCGGCTCAGGCTGGCGAGCGTTACGATGCCCTGGTCCTGGACCTCGGTTTGCCAGATCGCGACGGGCTGGATTTTCTCCAGGATGCACGCGCCTATGAGCCCGGTTTGCCTGTCATGATTCTGTCTGCGCGGGATGCCATCGAACATCGGCTGGCCGGTCTGCAGCGCGGGGCGGATGACTATCTCGTCAAGCCGTTTGATCTGCGTGAACTCGCGGCCCGCCTGCATGCCCTGGTACGCCGCGCCCAGGGCCGCACAGCGCCAACCATCACCGCCGGCCCCCTGTGCCTGGCGCCGGAAAGCGGCCAGGCCTGGCTGAACGGCACAGCCATCGCCCTGTCGCGGCGGGAAATCGACCTGCTCACGCATCTGGCGGGCGCTGGCGCAGGCTGGATCTCGCCCGAACAGCTCAATGAACGGCTGTACGGCCTGAGCGAAGAGGTAGGCAGCAATGCGCTCAATGTCCACATCCACAATATCCGCCGCAAACTGGGTGCAGCAGCCATAGAAACGGCCCGCGGCCTGGGATACCGGCTGGGCTGGCGGGCTGCATCATGAGCCTGCGCCTTCGTGCCGTCCTCATCGCCGGACTCTCCCTGGCCGTGTTGTGGCTCGCTGCCGCGGCCTGGATGATGCGCGGTGTCCAGGCCAATCTCGACCAGGCCCTGGACGGGCGGCTGACCATGTCCGCCCGCATGGTGGCCGGTTTGCTGGAACGTTCGGCCCTGGGCCCAGGCGCCGTCAATACGGATTTCAGCGGTGCGGTCCAGATCAGCGGCAGCAATGGCATTGCCTGCGAAATCCGCGCCTTGCAGGGTGAAGTCCTGGCGCGCAGCACATCCGGCCCACCTTCGGCGTTCGACACGCTGCCCGATGGTTTCAGCACGCTGGAAACCGGCGGCGAGGCCTGGCGCGTTTATGTGCTGCGCGCCGACGGCTATCAGATCACCACCGCGGACCGTGTTGCGCAACGCCATATCCTGACAGACGAAATGCTGCGCGCTGCGGGCATTCCTTTTCTGATTGCCATGCTGGGCGGCCTGGCTGCGCTCTGGCTGGGCATAGGCCGCGGCCTGGCGCCGTTGCAGGCCTTGTCCCGCCAGTTGCGGCTGCGGCAGCTGGACGACACTCGTCCGTTAAGTGTCAAACGGCCGCCCCAGGAATTGCGCCCGGTGCTCGATGCGCTCAATGCCGTCCTGGCCAGGCTGGCCCAGGCACTCTCCAGCCAGCGCGCCTTTACCGATGCTGCCGCGCACGAACTGCGCACGCCCCTGACTGTCATCGACACCCATTTACAGGTTCTGCGCCTGACCGATGGCGAAACCGCGCAAGCGTCACTGGCCAGCGCCGAATCCGGCGTCCGCCGGCTGCGGCACACCCTGGAACAAATGATGGTGCTGGCGCGCGCCGATGCCGCAGATTCCCGCCAAAAACCTTGCGGCTCCGTCCTGGGCGTCATCGCCGCCACGCGGGAAGCCTTGCCGCGCCAGGCGCGCCAGCGCCTGCATGTGCAGGCCGCCGCCGATAGCGCCACACCACTGCCAGCCGCCATGCTGGCCACCGTGCTGCGTAATCTCATCGACAACGCCCTGAAATATTCGCCTGATGATTCGCCCATAGACCTCAGCCTGGACGTGGATACGATCAAGCAGCAATGCTGCATCCGCATCGCCGACCGTGGCCCCGGCCTGCAAGCCGAACAATATGCCCAGGCCGGCCAGCGTTTCTGGCGGGCCCAGCCTGGCCGCGCCGGTCAAGAAGGCGCGGGCCTGGGCATTTCCATTGTCCGCGCCATTACCGCCCACTTTGGCGGAACGCTGACGCTGGGCCCGCGTCCCGGCGGCGGCCTGCTGGCAGAAGTGCGTCTTCCTCTGGGCCTGCCCCCGGCTGCCGCCTAGACCGCGTAACGCTTTGCCCCTGCCACACACACCACCGCGCCGGCTGTCGCCAGCAGCATCCCGGCGCTGACAGGCTCGTGCAGCAGCCAGGCTGCCAATGTCAGCCCCATGAACGGCTGCAATAGCTGCAACTGGCCGACAGCCGCAATACCGCCCAAAGCCAGGCCGCGATACCAGAAAACAAAACCGACCAGCATGCTGAACACCGACACATAGGCCAGGCCCCACCATGAGGCTGCCCCTATGCCGGTGAAAGATGGCGGCCAGGCCCATGCCGTCAGCGGCAGCATGACCGGCACGGACAGCACCAGCGCCCAGCTGATGACTTGCCAGCCGCCCAGCCTGCGGGCCAAACCCGCGCCCTCCGCATAGCCCAGGCCGCAAACCAGCACTGCCGCCAGCATGATGGAGTCGCCCAGCCAGGACCCTGCCGAACTTTCCAGCGCCGCGTAAGCACTCACACACACCGCCCCGACAGCGGAAAAGAGCCAGAACACGGCAGGCGGCCGCTCGCCGCCCCGCCAGACAGCGCAAAGCGCCGTGCACAGCGGCAGCAAACCGACAAACACCATGGCCCGCGCCGCCGTCATGTGCTGCAAGGCCAGCGCCGTCAGCAAGGGAAAGCCTGCCACCACCCCCAGCGACGTCAGCGCCAGGGCCGGCAGGTCCTTGCGTTCAGGCACGCGCTGCCGCAGCAGCCCCAGCAGTGCCGCCCCCAGCGCAGCCGCGATCACCGCCCTGGCGCCAGTCAGAAACAGCGGTTCAAACCCCTGAACTGCCAGGCGCGTCGCTGGCAACGACCCCGCAAAAATAGCAACGCCTATCAAGCCCTGCCCCCAGCCACGATGGCGATGCGACATGATGTTCTCCCGGTAATCATGGCATGAGTAGAGCATCCGCCCGCAGGGCTACACCAGATACAATACAGTACGATATCGACAAACTGTATTGGATCAGATTCCAGTACGGAGAGATAAACATGACCGTTTCCCTGCCTCCCGGCTCCGCCAGGCACGCGCCGCCCGCCCCGGCCACGCCGCCGCCTCACACGGCCTGCGCAGCGGCCTCCAAGGCCACTCCCGCGCCATCGGGCGCGCCCAGCCGCATCGCCGCCGTCATGGCGGACATTCAGGCCAGAATCGCCTCACGCGCCTATCCGCCAGGCACACGCCTGCCGTCGGTACGCGCCCAGGCGCAGGCCCTGCAATGCTCAGTGTCCACGGTGGTAGAAGCCTATGCCCGCCTGAGCGCCAGCGGCGCCATCAGCGCCCGGCCGGGATCGGGTTTTTATGTCGCCGGGCCGCTGGCGCCGCTGGCCCTGACCGAACTGGGCCCGGACCTGGACCGTGCCATCGACCCCTTGTGGATTTCCCGCCAGGCGCTGGAAACCGATGCGCAGGTGCTCAAACCCGGCTGCGGCTGGCTGCCGCCCGCCTGGCTATACGAAACCGGCATGCGGCGCGCCCTGCGCGCGCTGGCCCGCGCGGGCTGCGATACCCTGGCCGAATACGCCAGCCCGCTGGGGAATCCGGCACTGCGCCAATGGCTGGCGCGGCGCCTGTCCGGCAATGGCATTCATGCCGCCCCGGAACAAATCCTGCTGACCGATTCCAGCACGCACGCCATCGACCTGATCTGCCGCTTCTTGCTGCGCCCGGGCGACACGGTGCTGCTCGACGACCCCTGCTATTTCAACTTCCATGCACTGCTGCGGGCGCATCAGGTTCAGGCGGTAGGCGTGCCTTATACCCCGCATGGCCCCGACCTTGCCGCCTTCCAACAAGCCCTGCAAGCGCATGCGCCGCGCCTGTACATCACGAATGCCGGCATTCACAACCCCACCGGCGCCACCCTGGCGCCGGTGGTCGCGCACCGGCTGCTGAAGATGGCAGACAGCGCCAACCTCATCATCATCGAAGATGATATCTTCGCCGACTTTGAAGCGCTCCCAGCGCCCAGGCTGGCAGCATTTGACGACTTTTCCCGGGTCATCCAGATCGGCAGTTTTTCCAAAACCATTTCAGCGTCGCTACGCTGCGGCTATATCGCGGCGCGCCCGGACTGGATACGCAACCTGACCGACCTGAAAATCGCCACCGCTTTCGGCGGCGGCAGGCTGGCCACGGAAGTGGTGCTGGCAGCGGTCACGGACAGCGGCTATCGCAAGCACATGCTCATGGTGCAACAGCGCCTGGCGGCCGCCATGGAAACCACGCTCACCCGCCTGGCGGCGCTGGGTATAGAACCCTGGCTGCGTCCGCAAGGCGGCATGTTCCTCTGGTGCCGCCTGCCCGCCGGGGCCGACTCGGCCGAGCTGGCGCGCCGCTGCCTCAAGCAAGGAGTCGTGCTGGCGCCAGGCAACGCCTTCAGCCAATCGCAACGGGCGGCGGATTACCTGCGTTTCAATGTCGCCCAATCCGCCGACCCGCGCATTTTCAGCGTGCTGGCGCAAGCCATGGCCGAATAGCAAGGCAGAAGCCCCGCCCCTGCCTCAGCCTCCAGGGCGGCGCATGATCAGTGTTTTGACAATCATGCGCTGGCAAACCTCGTCGCGCTGATTGAGCGTCAGGCATTCCATGGTCACAATTGCGCGATCCGGTTTGGAACGCGAAGGCTGTATCTGCTGCACCGTGCTGAGCACCCGCAAGACATCATTGGGCCGGGTCGGCTGCGGCCAGGCCACCTCCACACCCGCCCCGATCAGCCCATTGCCCACCGGAATGCTCTGCACCAGCAGCTTCATGGTGATGGCCGCCGTATGCCAGCCGCTGGCAGCCAGCCCCTGAAAAAAAGTCTCTTTGGCGGCCTCGGCATCCAGGTGAAATACCTGCGGATCGAACTGTTCCGCAAACCCGATAACCTGCGCCGGGTCCAGCGCGTGTTCCGCGCTATGAAACTGGTCGCCCAGCGCCACATCTTCCAGATAGATGATTTGTTTTTCTGACATGCAATCTGTCCCCTGCCTTTCTGCCGGCTCCTGCCGGTGTCTGCACCATCATACGCCCGCGCCCTGGCTTAGGCACTCGCGGAACCTGCCAGCCAACTGGCACGAAATACACAGGCAAAAAAAAACCCCGTGCTCAAGACACGGGGATCACTCAGATACGGTCAGCGAGGATGCTGCCACCGTATCCGGCCTATCGGCTAACGGTGCTTACTTGATGTCGCGCGAAGGCGAACCGGTGAACAGCTGACGCGGACGACCGATCTTGTATTCGGGATCGGAGATCATTTCGTTCCACTGGGCAATCCAGCCCACCGTGCGGGCCAATGCGAAGATGGCCGTGAACAGCGAGGTCGGGATACCGATGGCGCGTTGCACGATGCCAGAGTAGAAATCGACGTTCGGGTACAGCTTGCGCTCGACGAAGTACGGATCTTCCAGAGCAATGCGCTCCAGTTCCATCGCCAGCTTGAACAGCGGATCGTTTTCCAGGCCCAGGGCTTGCAGCACTTCCTTGCAGGTTTCCTGCATCAGCTTGGCACGCGGGTCGTAGTTCTTGTAAACGCGGTGGCCAAAGCCCATCAGGCGCACGCCCGAGTTCTTGTCCTTGACCTTTTCCATGAACTCGCCGACCTTGGCCATGCCGCCGTTGGCTTGCAGCTCTTCGAGCATTTGCAGGCAAGCCTCGTTGGCGCCGCCGTGAGCCGGGCCCCACAGGCAAGCCACGCCGGATGCGATCGCCGCAAACGGATTGGTGCCCGACGAGCCGCACAGGCGGACGGTCGAGGTGGAAGCATTCTGCTCGTGGTCTGCGTGCAGGATGAAGATGCGATCCAGAGCGCGTTCGACCACGGGATTGACCACATAGTCTTCGCAAGGATTGCTGAACATCATGCGCAGGAAATTGCCGGTGTACGACAGGTCATTGCGCGGATAAGCCAGCGGCTGGCCCACGGAATACTTGTACGCCATGGCGACCAGGGTCGGCATCTTGGCAATCAGGCGGATCGCGGAAATACGGCGATGCTCAGGATTGTTGATGTCGGTGGAGTCGTGATAGAACGCAGCCAGGGCGCCCACCAGACCCGTCAGCACAGCCATCGGGTGCGCATCACGGCGGAAGCCGCGCAGGAAGAACTGCAGCTGATCGTGTACCAGGGTGTGATGCGTGACAGCGTAATCGAAGTCAGCGCTCTGCTTTTCGTCAGGCAATTCGCCATTCAGGATCAGGTAGCAGACTTGCAGGAAGTCGCAGTTCTGAGCCAGTTGCTCGATGGGGTAGCCGCGATACAGCAACTCGCCCTTGTCGCCGTCGATATACGTAATGGCAGACGAGCAAGATGCGGTCGAAAGGAAACCGGGGTCATACGTGAACATACCCGTTTGCCCATAGAGCTTACGGATATCCATCACGTCCGGGCCAACCGTTCCCTGATAGATCGGGAGTTCAACCGACGCCGAGCCATCGGAAAAGCTTAGCGTTGCCTTCTTGTCGGACAGTTTCATTGCAATGCATCCTCTACTTTAGTGAATGATCAAAGTGCGCGCATGAGGCCGAGAACCTTATGCATGCGCGGCGTGTCAAGGTCACCCTCCGGCTCACTGCGCGCCAGCAGCAGGTCGAACAGATCGTTGTCGCTCAGCTCGAACAACTGCGTCAGCACGGCAACATCCTCGTCGTCCAGACCTGCCTCATAGGCATCCAGATACCGGGTGATTATCAGATCGTTTTCCAGCATACCGCGCCGGCCACGCCAGCGCAGACGAACACGATCTAGATCGGTCAGTTTTGACATCTAACCTTCCTTCCTTAAAAAACCCTGCACGCCGCAACCCAAACAGCGGTCAGACAGCGCGTCGCACCATCAATTCTTTGATTTTTCCGATGGCGCGCGTCGGGTTCAAGCCCTTCGGACAGACATCGACACAGTTCATGATGGTGTGGCACCGGAACAGGCGATACGGGTCTTCCAGGTTGTCCAGGCGCGCACCCGTCGCTTCGTCACGGCTATCCGCGATGAAACGATAGGCTGCCAACAGGCCGGCAGGCCCCACAAACTTGTCGGGGTTCCACCAGAACGACGGGCAGGAGGTCGAGCAGCAGGCGCACAGAATGCACTCGTACAGACCATCGAGCTCCTCGCGGGCTTCCGGCGTCTGCAGACGCTCGCGCTCGGGCGGCGGGGTGTCGTTAATCAGGTACGGCCGGATCGAGTGATACTGATTGAAGAAGTGCGTCATATCGACGATCAGATCACGGATCACCGGCAGACCGGGCAGCGGACGCAGAACGATAGGTTCCTTCAGGTCACGCAGGTTGGTCGTACAGGCCAGGCCGTTCTTGCCGTTGATATTCATGGCGTCCGAACCGCACACGCCTTCACGGCAGGAGCGGCGCAGGGCCAGACTGTCGTCCACCGAGTTCTTGATGCGGATGATGGCGTCCAGCAGCATCTTGTCGGTGGGCATCAGCTCCACTTCCAGTTTCTGCATGTACGGACGCTCATCCTTGTCCGGATCGTAGCGGTAGATTTCGAACTTAACGATACGTTTGGTGCTCATGACTGGGTCCTGCTTAGAAGGTACGCGCCTTGGGCGGGAAGGAGTCGACGGTCAGAGGCTTCATCTGCACGGGCTTGTACTCCAGGCTGTTGGTCGCGGAGTACCACAGCGTATGGCGCAGCCAGTTTTCGTCGTCACGGGTGGGGAAGTCATCCAGGGCATGCGCGCCACGGCTTTCGGTACGCTTGGAAGCCGACAGGATGGTGGCACGCGCCACTTCGATCATGTTGGACAGCTCCAGCGCTTCGACGCGGGCGGTATTGAAGACCTTGGATTTATCCTTGAACGAGATGTGCTTGGCACGCTCGTTCAGGTCGGCGATCTGACCCACGCCCTCTTCCAGCAGCTCCAGCGTGCGGAACACGCCGCAGTGGTGCTGCATGGACATGCGGATCGCATTGCCCACTTCCTGCGTCTGCTCGCCGCCGGTACGGGACTCGATGGCATCGACACGCGCCATGGAGGCATCGACCGATTCCATGGCCAGCGGCTTGTGAGCGTGCTGGCGTTCCGGGTGCGCGGCAACAATGTGGTTGCCGGCAGCGCGGCCGAACACGATCAGATCCAGCAGCGAGTTCGTGCCCAAACGATTGGCGCCGTGCACCGAGGTCGCGGCACATTCGCCGATGGCGTACAGACCGTTGACGACATGGTTATCGCCGTTCTTGCGATCCATCACCTGACCATAGAAGTTGGTCGGGATACCGCCCATCTGATAGTGAATGGTCGGCACGACGGGGATAGGCTCCTTGATCGGATCCACGTTCGCAAACTTAATGGCGATATCACGGATCGACGGCAGGCGTTTCTTGATGACGTCAGCGCCGAGGTGATCGAGCTTGAGCACCACATAGCTGCCGTCGGGGCCACAGCCGCGGCCTTCCTTGATTTCCTGGTCCATCGAGCGCGACACGAAGTCACGCGGGGCCAGATCCTTCAGCGTGGGCGCATAGCGCTCCATGAAGCGTTCGCCATCCTTGTTCAACAGGATGCCGCCTTCACCGCGCACGCCTTCGGTAATCAGCACGCCCGCGCCCGCCACGCCAGTCGGGTGGAATTGCCAGAATTCCATATCCTGCAGCGGGATGCCGGCACGCGCCGCCATACCCAGGCCGTCACCGGTGTTGATGAAGGCGTTGGTGGAAGCCGCCCAGATACGGCCCGCGCCGCCGGTAGCCAGAACCGTGGTCTTGGCTTCCAGAATGTAGATTTCGCCCGTTTCCATTTCGAGCGCGGTCACGCCCAGCACATCGCCGTCGTCGTTGCGGATCAGGTCCAGCGCCATCCATTCAACGAAGAACTGGGTGCGCGCCGAGACGTTGCGCTGATACAGCGTGTGCAGCAGCGCGTGACCGGTACGGTCAGCGGCGGCACAGGCGCGTTGCACCGGCTTTTCACCGAAGTTGGCCGTATGCCCGCCAAACGGTCGCTGATAAATGGTGCCGTCCGGGTTGCGGTCGAAAGGCATGCCGAAGTGTTCCATTTCGTACACGGCGTGAGGAGCCTCACGGCACATGAACTCGATGGCATCCTGGTCGCCCAGCCAATCCGACCCCTTGACGGTGTCGTACATGTGCCAGTACCAGTTGTCTTCGCTCATATTGCCCAGCGAAGCGCTGACGCCGCCTTGGGCAGCAACGGTATGCGAACGGGTTGGGAACACCTTGGACAGCACGGCCACGGACAGGCCCGCCTGTGCAAGCTGAAGGGAACAGCGCATGCCGGCGCCGCCGGCACCCACGACGACAACGTCAAACTGGCGGCGCGGAAGAGATTTTTTGACAGCGACCACGGCTTACAGGCTCCAAAGGATTTGTGCGAAATAAGCGACCGAACCAACCAGCCACAGAATCGTCAGGGTGTGCAGCAACAGACGCACGCTGACAGCGCGAACGTAGTCCATCCAGATATCGCGCACACCGATCCAGGCGTGCCAGGCCAGCGAAATGAACGCCAGCGTCGCCAGGATCTGGCCCACAGGCAGGGCGAAGACATGGAACGTGAACAATGCCTTCCAGCTGGCGTAGCTGAACTCGGACATGACGAGAATGCCGATCAGCAGCACCAGGGTATAGGTGGCAAGAATGATGGCGGTCAGGCGCTGGGCGATGAAATCCTTCACGCCATAGTGAGCGCCGACGACCAGGCGACGCGGGCCGATATTTTCAGGGGCTCCCATTACCATGCTCCGTAAAGTTTCAGGCCGAGGATGACGGTCAGGATCAGGCTGATGACCAGGGAGGTCGTCGCGCTCTTGCGTGCCGCGGTCTTTTCCACACCGATGTGCAGATCGAGCAGCAGGAAGCGGATGCCCGCACAGAAGTGGTGCAGATAGCCCCAGATGATGGCCAGCAGCACGAGTTTCACCAGCGGGTTGCCGGCGACTTCCGCGATAGACGCATAACTTGCCTCGGAACCGACACTCATGGCGAACAGAGGCAAGATCACCAACGGCAAACAGAGGAACAGAATCACACCGCTGGCGCGGTGCAGAATGGACACCTTACCCGGTGTCGGCATATGCCGGAGATAGATAAGGAGTTGCGGCACACCTACGTTTTTGTAAGTGGGACGCGGCTTGGTTATGGAATCACTCATGGACAGCCTCGTTTCTAAAAAATTAGGCAAACGCGCTATTTTCGCTTATGTCAGTTGGGGTTTCAAATCATCACAAAACGCGGGCAGCAGTATGTTACACCGTATTCACTTCAAACTGTTGCGATAGTAGTAACGCTCCGTGATGTATAAACCCCTTCTGTATTCCATGGGGCGATCACCATAGGTATAGGACACGCGCTCGACTTGCAGCAGCGGCAAACCCGGGGCCACCCCCAGCAAAGCCGCATCGTCTTCTGTGGCCGCCACCGCCTTGAGCTTTTCATCGGCGCGCACCATGCTGATGCCGAACTCCGACTCGAACAAGGCATATAACGGCCCGCGATAACCGGCCAGCAAATCGGCCGTCAGGCGCCGGAACGGCCCGCCCGGCAGACAAATATCGTCAATAACAGTCGGCTCGCCATCAAACGCCAGCACGCGCCGGATCGTAATGACGGGGTCGCCCGTGCGCAGCGCCAGGGCCTTGGCGATTTCAGCGCTGGCCCTTGCCCGGCGGCATTCGACAAAACGGCTTTGGGCTCCGCCACTATCGGCCGCGTCATCGCTGGCCAAGCGCAGAAAGCGGTAGCGCGTGCGCGGTTCGTTGTGAGTGGCGACGAAAGTGCCCTTACCCTGGCGGCGCAGCAACAAGTGCTCGGCCGCCAGCTCGTCTATGGCTTTGCGCACCGTTCCCTGACTGACATGAAAACGCGCCGCCAGCTCCATTTCACTGGGAATGGATTCACCGGGTTTCCATTCGCCACGCTCCAGGCTGTCAACAATCAAGGCCTTGATCTGACGATAGAGCGGACTGAAGGCGGCACCGCCGGCTCCCGCCGCACGCGTCACCTGACGCGTCGCCGTCCGCGGTCGCGCTGAAGAAGAATCGCCAGGGATTTCGGACATAAAGCACAAGACCGGCAGACAGGCTGCGTTCTGCGCAACCCGGCAACTGCCGGTGAAAAAGAATCGAAAACGGGGCCAATTGTCGCACACGACTCATGCATAAATCCAGCACTCTTTTGTCTTATATAAGATATAAGATCGTTTGACGCTCGACTGTTTTTTGCTCTAAGATTTTTAATGAACCTTTCACTAAACTGAAAATTCAATAGATGGAAATACAACAGTTTCAGTTCAATGAGAATTAATTCTCCATTGAAATGAGATTCCATCTGGAATTAGCGGGAATCAGCGCCGCTTTCATAGCAACATCGTCCTTGAAGGTTTAATATTTGCGGCGCTGCGGCATGATGAATGCACCCAGGTGCCTGCCGCCCTTCCGCCAGCCTCGGGCGAAAACTGCGCAAGAACATCATGCAAACCGCCGGGCATCTCGCCCGGCGCCATTACCAAGACCTACGGAGATTGAAGAATGTCCAAGCCTGCAAAACGTGTTGCCGTCACCGGCGCCGCCGGCCAGATCGGCTACGCGCTGCTGTTCCGCATTGCTTCGGGTGAAATGCTGGGCAAAGACCAGCCCGTCATCCTGCAACTGCTGGAGATCCCTGACGAGAAGGCCCAACAGGCGCTCAAAGGCGTCATCATGGAGCTGGACGACTGCGCATTCCCGCTGGTGCAAGGCATCACCGCGCACAGTGACCCCCGCGAAGCCTTCAAGGATGCCGACATTGCCCTGCTCGTCGGCGCCCGTCCCCGTGGCCCCGGCATGGAACGCAAGGACCTGCTGAACGTCAACGCCAAGATCTTCACGGAACAAGGCAAGGCCCTGAACGATGCCGCCAGCCGCGACGTCAAGGTGCTGGTCGTCGGCAACCCCGCCAACACCAATGCCTACATCGCCCAGCAATCCGCGCCGGATCTGCCCGCCAAGAACTTCACCGCCATGCTGCGCCTGGACCACAACCGCGCCCTGACGCAACTGGCTTCCAAGGCTGGCGTGGCTGTCGCCGACATCGAAAAACTGGTCGTGTGGGGCAACCACTCGCCCACGATGTACCCCGACTACCGTTTCGCCACCGCCAACGGCAAGAGCCTGAAGGCGCTGGTCAATGACGACGCCTGGAACCGCGACGACTTCATCCCCACCGTGGGCAAACGCGGTGGCGCCATCATTCAGGCCCGCGGCCTGTCGTCGGCCGCTTCGGCTGCCAACGCAGCCATTGACCACATCCGTGACTGGGTGCTGGGCAGCAACGGCAAGTGGGTCACGATGGGCGTGCCCTCGAACGGCTCCTACGGCATCCCGGAAGGCATCATCTACGGTGTGCCCGTCATCACCGAAAACGGCGAATACAAGCGTGTCGAAGGTCTGGAAATCGACGAATTCTCGCGCGAGCGCCTGGAATTCACGCTGAAAGAGCTGCTCGAAGAGCGCGACGGCGTCAAAGACCTGCTGTAATACCAGCCACGGCTTCCGGCCGCCCTTGGGCGCCTGAAGCCTGCCTGAACGCCCGCCCGGCTCTGCCGGCGGGCGTTTTTCATTGGCTGCCAGCAAACTCCCTCTGCCACCCAGCCACCCAGCCACCCAGCCAGACGACCACACGGCAGCCGAGACCACCCGCTCGCGCGGCTGGCCTTAAAAACGCTCGTCCAGAATCGCGGGCATGACCAGCTCACGCACAAAACTGGCATCCGAAAGCGACAGAATCGTGCGGACCATCGCCACCACATCGTGCACCGGCACGAGCTTGCCCTCCCCGCGCCAGGCGGCTTGCGCCGCAGGCACGGCCAGATCATCCGTGGTATTGAGATAACCGAGCTGCAGCGTAGTCACCCCCAGCTTCGCTTCCCGAAATCCCTCCCGCAAGGCGTCGCCCAAACCATTAAGCGCGCTTTTGGTCGCGCCGAATGCCACCTCGGGGCGGCCGCACTGCCTCAGCGCCGACGTCGAGCCCGTCAGAATCAAGCGCGGCCGCGGCGAAACCAGCAGGCGCGGCAACAGGTGTTTGATCACCAGCAAGGCCGCCGTCACATTGACATCCACCAGACGGGCCAGGGACTCATCCGTATCCTGCGTGAAAAAATAATCGGCCGTGAAGGCTTTGACTTCCCATAAGCCCAGGTTGTAAATCAGGACATCCAGCGAGGCTGGCGCCGCCCGGGCGATTTTCGCGGCAGCCGCCGCAGGCGCCGTCAGATCGGCCTCCACCCACTGGCACGCCACTCCCTCAGGCACCCGCAGCGCCTCCGGCGCTTGCCGCGATACGCCGATCAACGTATCGCCCGCCGCGCACAGCCCTTCCGCCAAGGCGCGCCCCAGCCCCTGGCTGGCCCCCACAATCATGATTTGCATGTGATTTCCTCTCTGCCTTCCCTATCTGTTTTTCCGGCCCTG
>NZ_JBQEKA010000044.1:0-10547 GCF_052103615.1 Kerstersia sp.
AACAATCGGCATTTTCGGTCTTGGGCGCGACAATCCGCGACAACCGCAAACGCATCGTCGAACTGGCGGAAGAAAAGTCTCTGGAACTCGATCATGATGTTTGCCAGAAGGCGCGCTCCGACCTGACGAACCTGCGTACACGCCTGTGTGCGGAGATTGCGTGGTTTCCCGGCGTCTCACCACGCAAGGCGACTCAACTGGTCGAGAGCCTGCTCAGCGACCCGATGGCGATCCGAGAGGAATTGAGCCTCCCGACGCTCGCCCATCTGAATTTGCTGGCCGCTGCGTTCGAAACTGTAAATAGCAAGCACGACGCAGACGACTTGGTCAGGTTCATCATGGAGACTGCCTATCGTGCCGAAAATCTGACTCCGGAAGATGTTCTGCGCGACATCAATGAGGATCGTACCGTGTCGGGCTTTCCGAAAGTGCGTGCGCTCGACCAAATCGAGGCCGAACTGACGGAGCGCAAGCGGTACTACCGAACTGCCATCAAGGACGCGCTCGACCGGCTACCGCCGATGACGCTCATTCAAGTAATGACCGAAACCGTGGGTGGTGTGACCTTCGGCGGCGAGAATCATGCACCGGGACTAATCGATGACCTCGTGGACAGCTACGAGGTGGAAACCCAAGGTATCCTGCAAAAGGAGGCCGAAAACGTCCACAAGCTCATCAACGCCGCCAAAGATCATGCAGGCTCTGGTGAGTCTGCCGTCAAGCCTTACGTGGACAAGCTCGATATCGTTGCGCGCAATTGGAACAAGATCGCGAAGCCCATCCAGTTGAGTTCAAAAGCACGCGGCATTGACCACGACCAGAGCCTAAATCTGGCATGGGCAATTCGTAGTCTGGCGATTGATTTATTCAATGATTACGACATGCTGACGCAGTCAAAGAGGCTCACCAGTTTAATTCAGGAGATTTTTTCCGGAGTGCCGGACGTTGTCGAGACGGTTGGAGAAGATGCAGAGGCACTTTCCAATATTCAACAACATAGAAATGACGCATCTGCAATTGATCCGATCAGGCGCCTTGTTGAAGGCGTTTTGAAGAATATCGAACGCAGCCCGAGTACGGCAAACAATGCTGGAGAGTGGTTGCTCAGTGAAGGCCTGTCCCTCTTGAAAGCAGCATCGGTCAAGGCCAATTCCACCACTTACCGTGAAGCGCAGAACATTCTTGCAATCGGCATCATGCAATGTGCCATTGTCTTTGGGAATCAGACTTACCAATGGGGCCCTTGCAGGTCTCTATTGAAAAAGGCGTTGGAATTAGCATCAGACACAGAGCTTCGGAAGAAACTGAACGATAACCTGACCATCGTTGATAGAAATTACGACAGTCTCGGAGACCTTGAGCCGATCAAAAAAGCTCCGCCGCTGTATTCTCTTAACGGAATCGGTACCACTCTTTATGGGAATACCGCCCCAAAACCCGATGGGTCACACATGGCGACCTATTATTTCGTGTTCCTCTTCATCCCAATATTCCCGATCTCACGCTACCGAGTCATACCTACGGGTAGTGGCTACAGGTTCTTGGGAAAAGGTGTTCTCAGACCGTTCGACTATTGGCATATCGCAATTTCGATTGGCTTAATCTTGTTCATGTTCATTAAAGGCTGAAGAAGCAAGCAATGGGATTTCTCTCAAATCTGTTCAGTGGAGACGACACGCAGGGGCGCTATCCGTTCGCGGCGGGCGTGCTCCAGCCAGTCTTGATGGCAATGTACCTGTGATTTGAGCTGGCTACCGCTATGCTATTTCAAAGCTTTCTATCACGTAGCGCTTATATGCCCTTTGAGACATAAGGTATTGAGCCTGAAAACAACTAGAACTCAGCCTAATCTTTTGATCCATAAGTACCTTTCTCAGCGCCTCCTCCTTCCGCAAAAAACTTGACGCCGGCCATTTTTCATACTGAGCCGTGTCTTGCTCTGGCTATCCCGGGCAAGACACGGCCTCCCCCGCGGACTTCGCGGGAAACGCCTGGCCCTTACGGCCGCACGGCAGTCACTTCGATTTCAACCCGCCATGCCGGATGGGCCAAGGCTGCGACCTGGAAGGCCGAGCGCGCCGGCAATACCGGCTGTTTAGCCGCATCGCCATAGAACTGCGTATAGCCTTCCATGAAACCGGCAAAATCCATCTTGCCATCCGTTTCCGGGCCGCCCACCAGGAATACCTGCATTTTCACGACATCTTCCAGGCCCAGGCCCAGGCTTTCCAGGTGCTGCTTCGTTTGATTCAGCACACTGATGGTTTGCTCCTTGGTGTTCCCGTAAGCCGCCAGGGAATCCTTGGGCTGGTCCGGGTGGCTGACTTCCGGCACTTTGCCGCTCAGGTACACCACCGTTTTGCCCGCTGGCACCTCCACTGCGGACGAGACCGGGAAACTGCCTGCGCCATGGCGCACGACATCCCCGGCAGCAACGGCCGCACCCGACACCGCCAGCCCGGCCAGCCAGACGCCGGCCAGCGTCTTTTTCAGCATTCCTTTCATGAAACTGTCCTTTTCCTGTAAAGGTTGCGCCGCTTTACAGCAAACGGCTGAGATGGAAGGGTTTGGGGTCGATCTTCGGTTTTTCGCCGGTAATCATGTCAGCCATCAACTGGCCAGCCGCCGGGCCTTGGGTCAGGCCGAAGTCAAAGCCAGAGGACACAAACAGGCCAGGCACACTGGCCACATCGGAGATCACCGGCACCAGGTCATTCGCAACGTTCACCACCCCGCCCCAGCGTTCGATGACCTTGGCATTTTCAAAGACCGGGAATTCGCCGCGCAGCCACGACAAAGAGGTATCCAGCAATTCGTTATTGGGCGTAGGCGCCGTCACGCGTGCCAGCTCAAACGGACTGACTTCATCCATTTTCCAGGAGCGCGGGGTCTGGAAGGAACGCACCAGGTCACGGTTAAGGGCCAGGTCCATATGCAGGCCGCCCAGGTGCTTGGGCAAGTGCGGCAGGAAGTCCGCCGCCAGCGCGAAGCTGTCGCGGATGATGGGGGCAGTCAGATAACGCGGGCCGTTCGAATAGCTGCCATCGACTTCCTTGCGCCACACCACGATGCCGGCATGGCCGCAAGCGGGCGGCGCGCCAGCCACATCGCTGATGCGCTGTTGCGACAGATACACCGGCAGCAGCGGCAGATTGATACCAGCATTGCCGCAGAACAGGCGCGACCAGTAGCCGCCAGCCACCACCACCGTCTTGGCGCGGATCGGGCCTTTTTCCGTGATGACGCCAGAGATAGCGCCGCCTTCGGTTTCAAAGCCGCGCACGGCGCAATTGGTGATGATCTTCACCCCTTGGGTCTGGACATAGCGTGCCAGCATGGAAGCGCCGATGGCAGGCTCGATACTGCCATCGTCTTCCTGCAGGAAAGCCGTTTTCCATGGTGTTTTCGCGCCGGGCAGGCGCTCTTCCAGCTCTGCGCCTTCGATAAAGCGGGCACGGATCGGCGCATGCTCTGGCGCCTGGTGGCGCGCTTCGGCCAGCCAGGCTTCAACCTTGGCCACATCCTCATCATTGGCGCACGCCTGCACGCGGCCATACGAACGGTAGCTGGTGTCGGCGCCGATTTTTTCATTCATGCCGCGCCAGAGGTACTTGCTGTGCTGAATCAGTTCCGTAATGCCATCCAGGCCATAGCTTGTTACCTGGCCATAGGCACGGCTGGACTGCTCACCGGCAATCACGCCCTTTTCGCAGATCACGACGGACAGGCCGCGCTCGGCCAGGTACAGCGCCGTCGCCACACCAATCATGCCCGCGCCGACAATGACCACATCCGCGCTGGCCGGCAGCGTGTCGTCGCCCGCGACCGGCAAGGCACGCGAAGTGGCAGGCGCCAGAACACTGTCACGCAGCAGCATGGGGGTGACCGCTGCACCGCCGGCAACCACGACACCGGCACCAGCCCCAATAAGAAGTTTCCGTCGCGTAATCTTCATAATAGTTACTTCTATTCTCTTTAAGTATGCGAATGCACCGAACCCTGGGCGCTCGGTACGCGTGCGATCTTTACGTTAGCGAATGCAGCGATTACCGGCGCGCAGGCCCGGCAACGCCATTGGCAACACTGCCCCTACAGGGACAAGCAACGAAGCAGCCAAAGGTTTTCAAGGCATTCATGACAACTCCCATGAGCAACGTGGATGACGGACACAGGACTAAGAGACGAAATGCCATCGTGCAGCCCCTATCGGGGCATCCCGCAAGCAGGCGAAAAAGCCGCCGGAGAATAGGCATTTCAGCCATTGTGCGCCATACGCAAGCGATGCCATGCAATCAAGGGCATCAAAATGAAACTGCGCCCAGCCGGCGCGAGTACTCATGCGGAAGTTCCAAAATCATACTGATGGCGCGCATTGTGGGGCATTCTGAAATGCCCCACAACCGTACCGCATAAAAAACATATTTGCATAATATGTAAAAATAAAGCGCGATCACCGCAAAAATGGGCTGCCGGATACACGCGATCAATGACAGCGAGCCCTTTGAATTGCATGGGTTTTCCTAATCAAAAAACCCGTAAGTAATTAATAAACCAACCGCCTTCCGGCCTTGACGAGAGAAATAATGAGCAGAACGCTGGAGTCTGGCGTGATCCATGCCATGAGAGCATTCTTACGCGTTGTGGATAGCGGCAGTTTCACCGCAGCCGGTGAACAGATGGAATTGACGACGGCGCAGGTCTCCCGCCTGGTCGCTGATCTGGAGCGGCGCCTGGGCGCCAAACTGCTGCAACGCACGACTCGCAGCCGCGTGCTGACCGATATTGGCCGCGATTACGCTGCGCGTTGCCGCGAAATCATCGCCCTGGTGGAAGAAGCCGAGGCCAGCGCCGCCGGCGCGACGGCCAAACCCCAGGGGCGCCTGCGCCTGCAATGCATGGCCAGCTTCGGCCAGCATTATGTTGCTCCTATCCTGGCCGACTTCTGCGCCCACTACCCCGATTTGACGGTCAACTACAGCAGTTCCCAGTACTTCCCCGACCTGCTGGCCGATGGGGTGGATGTCAGCCTGTATCTGGCAGAGTCGCTAACCGACTCCGGCCTGACGGCCAAGCGGCTGGGCACGACATTTGCCATCCTGTGCGCCTCGCCTGACTACATCCGGCAACGCGGCTTGCCAACGGCGCCCGACGATCTGGACCAGCACGATTGCCTGCGTGTCGTGAACCCGTCAATTTCCACCGAGTGGCACCTGGAAGACCACGCGGCAGGCGCGAGTCATGTGTTCGCGCCCCAAGGCCCCATGGTGGCTGATACGCCGGAATTGCTGCTGGAAATGGCCACACGCAGCGCTGGCGTGACCCTGCTTCCGCTATTTTCAGTGATTGATGCCATCCAGGTGGGCCGCTTGCAACGCGTGCTGCCGCAATGGCGCTCGCCGGATATCGGCGTATTTGCCCTGCTGCCGTCGCGCTCGTTTGTGGATGCCAAAACCCGCGTCTGGCTGGAATGGGTCGATCAGCACATTTCCCCCCGCCTGCAAGCGGATGCCGCCTATTTTTCCCCGCCGGAAAGCGCACAGGACAGCCTTGCCGCAGCGCTATAACCCGCCGCGAGAAAACCCCAATTTGCGCCCGCCGCGCCCATTGCTACATTGTCTGAAAAATAGAACGAACATTCGTTCTGATCTTGAGCCCTATGACTACGTTTGCTACCCCCGCCTCTTCCCTGACTCTTTTTCCCGAACTGGGCTCGCGCCATGTCGCAACCCTGCGCGCAGCCCTGCGCCTATTCACCGAGAAAGGCTATTTCAGCACCTCCATTCACGATATCGGCAGCGCCGCGGGCGTCTCTGTCGGTTTCATGTACCACCATTTTTCCGACAAGCAAGGGCTGGCGGGCGCGCTCTATCAGCATTTGCTGACCCGCATGAATACGCTGCTCGACGACATTGAAGCCAGCCATGCCTCGGCCAGCAGCCGCTGCCAGGCAGTCATGCAGATGTTGTTCGAACTGACCGAAGCGGAACCGGATGTCATGGACTTCATCGTGCACGCCCGGCATCAGGAATTCCTGCCAGGCGAACCCTCCATCTGCTCATCCACCCCGTTTGTCCGTATGCGCAAATTTGTCTTTGAGGGCATAGATGCCGGTGAAATCCGCGCCATCGAGCCGATAGTCGCCGCCGCCATGATGTATGGCGCCGCAATCCGCATGGTCTGTCTGCGGCTCGACGGTGTCATTACCGAACCGCTGGCCTGTTATGTCGAAGAACTTTGGGCCAATACCTGGCAATCCTTGAAAACTTAATTTTTTTTTAATAAATCAGAACGAACATTCGTTCTGACCTTTAACCACCCTGAGGAGGGTTCCATGGCACATCGCATTCTTATCATCGGCGGTGGGATAGGCGGCACCATGACCGCCAACCATCTGGTGACCAAGCTGTACCCTGAAATCCGTTCGGGCAAAGTGCAAGTCACGATGCTGTCGAACTCCCCTTGGCACTATTACAAACCCGCCTTCATGTATGTGGCGTTCAACAGCTTTTTCCGCGATGAATTGCGCCGGCCCCAGCGCAGCCTGCTGCGGCCTGAAGTCGATTTCCATGTCGAAGAAGTCGAGACCTTCGAATTCAAGGCCAACCGGGTCCGCTGCAAAAGCGGACGGCTTGTAGGCTATGACCATCTGATCATCTCGACGGGCTGCCTGCCCTCACCGGAACGCATAGAAGGCCTCAAAGAAGCGGGCGATCATTTTTATCAGCATGCCCCGGCCCGCCAGCTTGCCGAAAAACTGCGCACCATCGAACAAGGCCGGATCTTTATTACCGTGACTTTCCCCAAGACGCCGAATGTGCCGCACCAGTGCGGTATCGCGCCGATCGAAACCACCCTGATGCTCGATGACCTGCTGCGCAAACGCGGGGTGCGCGACAAGATAGAAATTGTTTATACCTACCCGACGGTTTCGCAACTGCTGCGCAATTGCCTGTTCCTGCAGAAAGATACTTGCGAAGTGCTGCCGACGATTTTCGAGCAACGCGGCATCAAGCATCAGCGCGGCTTTACGCTGGACCATGTGGATCCCGACCGGAAAATTGCCTATTCGGCGGAAGGCAAGGAAGAAAACTTCGATATCCTGATGGCGACGCCGCCGATACGCGCTGTCGATGCAGTGCAAAACACCGGCATTTCCGAAGCGCTGGACGGCGAAGGCTGGCTGCCCACCAACCACGAGACCTTGCAGGTATATGGCCTGGAAAATGTCTATGTGCTGGGCGATACCGTCGATTTGCCCGTCAGCAAGGCGGGCGGGTCCTGCCATAGCCAATCACCGGTAGTTGTCAACAACGTTGCCTCTGAAATCCGCTTCGGCCACCCTTGCGATGCCTACGACGGACGCGTGGTCGCCATTGCCCAGATGGGCCTGGAAGACGGCATGCCGCTTTGGTATGACTACCATGTGGATGTCAAACCGACACCCCCGAACAAGCTGGGCGGCCTGATGCGCAAGGGCTTCAATCGCGGCCTGTATTGGTCTGTCGCGCGCGGCCTGGTATAGACGGCCAGAGATCCTGTTTTTCTTCCCCTATTCCCGTATTGGAGCTGAATCATGACCTCTCCCGACCAAACCCCTTCCGCCCCCCAGGCCGAACCTTGAAGCCTGCTCACAGACGAAGCGGCCATGCAGGGCCTGGCCGAACTGGTTGGCAAGCTTGAACCCTTGCTTGCCGGCCGCCGGCTAAACCGCATCGTGGACTTGCTGTCCGTCACCGCCGACCTGGTGGATATGAGCGATGCCTATATGATCGAAAAGCTTGCCAAGGCGTATGAAGAAACCACGGGCGCCCTCTGGACAGCAGGCAATGCCGTGCGCATGGCCAACGCCCAGGTCTCGCAAATGCAGGAAACGCCCTCGCTGTTCGGCCTGGTGCGCATGGCGCGTGATGAAGATGTCCGCCGCGGGCTGACCTTCATGCTGTCCGTGGCTGGCGTGCTGGGCAAGCAGATGGCGCAGCCGCCGCTGGACGGCACGGCCGACTGAGTGAGTGAGAACGGCCGGATAGCCGACTGAGACCAAATTAAGACCAGAACCGCGCGCCCGGCGCGCTGGCGGCTGTCTGCTCAGACACGCCGCTGGCGTGCCGGGCGCTGCGGCGGC
The DNA here is from genome assembly GCF_052103615.1 of Kerstersia sp. Classification (NCBI taxonomy): domain Bacteria; kingdom Pseudomonadati; phylum Pseudomonadota; class Betaproteobacteria; order Burkholderiales; family Alcaligenaceae; genus Kerstersia; species Kerstersia sp. The sequence continues at coordinate 8,123 of NZ_JBQEKA010000044.1, forward strand.
GGCAAAGCGCGGAAATATTCTCCCGGTGTTTGCCCCATCATGCTGCGGAAAAAGGAAATAAATACGCTGTCGCTGGAAAACTCCAGCTCCGCGGCTGTGGCCGCAATGCTTTTACCTGTCGCCAGCCATTCCATGGCTCGCATCAAACGCCATTGCTGACGCCACTGCTGATAGCCCATTCCGGTTTCCTTGCGGAAAATGCGGCCGATGGTTTTGCCGCTGGCCCCCACCTGCCGCTCCAGCAGGTGCAAGGCTGACGGCAGTTTGTCCTGCTCCTTCAATAAGCCTGCCAAGCGCCGGTCCGCAGGCATAGGCAGCAGCATGGGCTGCACAGGCGCCTGCGCCGCTGCTTAGCCCTCTGGCGCGCCAGCACGCGCTGATGGCAAGGCAGCAGGTTCTGCTGCGTGGGCCCAGGGCTCCTGCATAAAACGCTGAGCCAGATAATCCATCAGTGCCTGCACTCTTGCCGGCCGGCGGCGCCCAGGCGGCGTCACGAGGGACAAGGCCAAGGGCTCGACCGCCCAGCCATCCATGGCGGTTTCCAGGTGCCCGGCCTGTAACTGCTCCCAGATCAGGAACTCAGGCTGCAATGCCAAGCCCAGGCCCGCCAATAATGCCGGGGTCAAGGCTTCTGCATTATTGGCGCGCAAAGCCACCGGCAATGCCTGCGTGAAGTCGCCCTGCGCCGCATGCCGGAAACGCCAGCTTTCCCCGCCGGCGGAATAGCTGTATTGCAAGGCACGGTGCGCCGCCAGGTCACGCGGATGCTGTGGCCTGCCGGCGCGCTGAAAATAGGCGGGGGTGCCAACCAGCAATATCCGCACACGGCACAGCTGGCGCGCCAGCAGGCTGGAATCTGCCAGATTGGCAATGCGCAAGGCCAGATCAAAGCCGTCCGCCACCAGATCCACGCGGCGGTCATCAAACTGGATATCCAGCGCAACATCAGGATGCTGCTGCATGAACTCGGGCAGCAAGGGGCTCAGGCGTTCAATGCCAAAAGACATGGGGGCAGACAAGCGGATCACGCCCCTCAGCGCGGCGGATTGTTCCGCCATTTCAGCCTCCACCGCCACCCCTTCCGCCAGAATGCGCTCGGCGCGTTCCAGCGCCGCATGCCCGCTTTCCGTCAGGGACAGGCTGCGCGAGGTGCGATGAAACAAACTCGTCTTCATGCGGGTTTCCAGGCGTGTCACCGCCTTGGACACGGTTGCCTGCGATAAGGCCAATTCGGCCGCCGTCCTGGCAAATGAACCCGTCTGCGCCACCGTGGCAAAAATGGCCCAGGCCTCCAGATCCGGTAGTTTTTTCTTCATGCCGACAGTTCCCCCGCAACCCCTGTTGCCATGTCATTGCTTGCGCATTGTGGCGCGGTTTACCCCAGGCGTGGCGGTCTTTTCCAGGCCGCCCGGCCATCAGCCCCAAAAAATGGAAAGCATGACTTTCCATTTTCGGGATTCCGGCAAACGCGCTGGCGTCTTAGACTGGCACCATCAATCACGAATCAGCCGTAGGAGGACACCATGATCGAACATCGTCCCTTTGCCAGCCTGGGTGGCGCAGACCACGGCTGGCTGAACGCCAAACACCATTTTTCCTTCGCCGAATACCATGATGCTGACCGCGTCCACTGGGGCGCCTTGCGTGTCTGGAATGATGACACCATCCAGGCTGGCACGGGTTTCCCGCCGCATCCCCATGCCGATATGGAAATCATCACCTATGTACGCCAAGGCGCGATTACGCACCAGGATAGCCTGGGCAACAAGGGCCGCACCGTAGCGGGTGATGTTCAGGTCATGAGCGCGGGGCATGGCATCCGGCATAGCGAGTACAACCAGGAAGCAGACGCCACGCAGATTTTTCAAATCTGGATTTTCCCGGAAAGCCGTGGCGGTGAACCGTCCTGGGGCACGCGGCCCTTCCCCCGCGATGACCGTTCCGGCCGGTTTGTCGCGCTGGCCAGCGGCATGCCGGAAGATACCGATGCCCTGCCCATCCGCGCCCGTGCCCGGGTACTGGGCGCGAGCATGAAAGCGGGGGAAACCATCGAATATACCTTCGATGAAGCCAAGCGTTACGGGTATCTGGTTCCTGCGGCAGGCAAGGTGGAGGTCAATGGCATTGTGCTGGAAGCGCGTGATGGCGCTGCGGCTTTTGACGAACCCCGTCTGCGCGTGCATGCGCTCGAAGATGCCGAGCTTGTCCTGGTCGATGCGCCGGGCCTGCAACGCGCTTGAGCCTATGACGCCCGCTCCGGCCTTGGGCTGACGCCCTGCGCCAAGCCTGTCCCTGGGGCAGGTTCAGGGCGGCTTTGCCGCGCCGCTGGCGGCCTGCTTGTGCTGCGCACTCTGCCGCAGCGCAAGCAGGCCGTTTTTTTGCAAACTAAACAGGCCCAAACACGCGGTATATCCGCGCATAAATT
>NZ_JBQEKA010000044.1:10557-18932 GCF_052103615.1 Kerstersia sp.
TGTGGTGCGCACTCAGGCGCATCGCAATCATGCCGGTTTTTTTTGCATCTCCCGCCAGGGCCATCCCCGCGTTATCGCCGCTCATCATTTTCAGGCACAATCCGGCTAGCTCCCGGTTTACTGCCCCCCTTTCCCGCATGTCTTCGCTACGCGACTTTCTGGAACGCCATCAGGTTTTCATTTACTTCGGTGCCGTGCTGCTGGCGGCAGCGCTGGCAATGTCCGCGCCTAATGGCCTGCCCTGGCCTGCGGGCGGACTGGAAGCCTGGATCAATCCCGCCCTGGCATGCATGCTCTACCTGACCTTTTTTCAGGTTCCCATGGCCGAGCTGAAACGCGCGTTTACGCATGGCCGCTTCCTGATGGCCTTGCTGCTGGCGAATTTCGCTGCGATCCCGCTGCTAGTCGCCGGTTTGCTGCCACTTTTTCCGGCGGAGCCGCTGCTGCGGCTGGGCATGCTGATGGTTTTGCTCTGCCCCTGCATAGATTACGTTGTGACCTTCGCGCAGATGGGCCGGGCAGATGCGCGTCTGCTCTTGGCGGCCACACCCGCGCTCTTGCTGCTGCAAATGCTGTTGCTGCCCCTTTATCTCCCGCTTTTCCTCACGCCAAAGGCCACCCAGGGCATCAGCGCCGCCCCCTTTCTTCACGCCTTTGTCTGGCTGATTGCCGTGCCCCTGGCGCTGGCCGCGCTCACACAATTCCTCCTGGCGTCCCGCCCGCACGGCAAACCGCGGCCACGAAGGGCGGCGCTCACGGCTTTGCTAGGCCTGCTGCCCGTCCCCGCCACGGCATGGGTGTTATTTGTCGTCGTCGCGGCTGTCCTGCCGCAACTCACGCAGGCACTGCCTATCGTCCGGCAAATCCTGCCGGTCTATCTGCTGTTTGCCTTGTCTGCCCCGCTGCTGGGCTGGCTGATCGCCCGGCAATGGCGCTTGCCCCCCGCGCAGGCGCGGGCGCTGGCATTCAGCGCCGCCACTCGAAATTCACTGGTCATCCTGCCGCTGGTTCTGGCCATTCCCGGCGCGCCCCCCTGGCTGGCTGCCGTCGTGCTGAGCCAGACCCTGATAGAGCTGCTGGCAGAGCTGGCTTATATCCGCCTCTTGCCGCTGTTTCCCCGGCGCACGCGCACGCAGGACAAGCCGGCCTGACCGCGCCCGGCTGCCCCGCGCGGCCAGACTTACTCGGCCTCGCCGGCGCCGTCCTGCACCGCCCCGACCGGCCTGCCGCCGGCATACCACCACCAGGCGCTGGCAAAAAATACCAGTTGCGCCAGATTCAGGCTGGCGCTGCCTACCCATACCGCCAGCTGGCTGGCCGGAAATTGCAGCGTGACCGCCGCCAGCACAATGGCCACAATCAACGGGTTCAGGCATGCGCTCCAGCGCGGCAGATACGTTCTGCCAGCCATGACACGCCCCATCACCAATAACCATCCCAATGCGCTGGCCGCCACGGCCCCTATCCAATGCACCGTCAGCAAATGCTGAAACTGGTTGAAGGCCAGCACCTGCGCGCCCAGTGCGCTGCTATCCCCCGGCAGCATGCTTTGCGCCTGCAAGCCGACAAAACCGAAGGCCGCGTGCCCCAAGGGAGACCAGGCGTAGCCCGCCAGCAAGAGCAATACCGTCAAGCGGCTAAGGCTGCCGCGCGGCAGTATGCGATACAAGGCAAAGCATGACAGCAGATAGAGCAGCACGCTGAACGTCGCCAGATAGATTCCCCACATCAGGCGCTGCGGCGAGCCATCCAGCATCAAGACCGCCATATTGCTATCGAGCTGTTGCGCCAGCGTCTGGGAAAATAGCGGATAGGCCGCAGGCCTAGGAACAAAACCGACCAGCAGCATGTCTGCAATCGACCAGCAAACTGCTGCCAGTACACCGCAAATCAAACTGCTTCTGATAGCTTTTTGCAAATCAAAAGATGACATGACCTACTCTCCAGGAAAGACAGCGCTTCTCGCCTCAGGCGCACTGCACCAGCGCAGCTAACGCTAAACTACCATGATCGGGCCCCCGCTTGGGGGCACCTTCCTTTTTTTACAGTGGCAGCCAAGAGGCCGATAGACCAGATGGACATTACCCTGCTGATTTTCCTGATTGTCTATGTCGCCATGGGCTTCGGCAAATTGCCAGGCTTCAAAGTTGACCGCACCGGCGCTGCCGTGATCGGCGCGCTGGCCATGATGGCTGTCGGCAGCATTACGCCGCAAGCGGCCTGGCATTCAATAGACTACCGCACCATTTGCCTGCTGTTCGGCTTGATGGTGGTTTCTGCCGCCTTTGTTGAATCCGGCTTTTATGCCTGGACCGCCCAGCGGGTGGCCAGCCTGCGCATCAGCCCTCCCGCCCTGCTGGCGGCGCTGGTCGTCGTCGGCGGCGTGCTCTCGGCGCTGCTGAGCAACGCCGTGGTAGTTGTCGCCATGACACCGCTATTGGTCGCCCTGACACTGGCCCGGGGACTGAATCCCGTGCCCTTTCTGCTGGCTTTCTGCTTTGCCGCCAATACTGGCGCCGCCGGCACCTTGATCGGCAGCCCCAAAAACATGATTGTCGCCCAGGCGCTGGATCTCTCTTTTATGGGGCTGCTGCGCGCCACCTTTGTGCCCGCGCTGGTGTCCCTGCCACTGGTCTGGGGCATTGTGGCTTTTATGTACCGCCGCCGCTGGACGCTGGACGCTGCCCTGCCAGCGGCATCCGGCGCGGCGGCGGGCGGCATCATCCCGCCGCTGGATCTCTGGGAAACCATCAAGGCCAGCCTGGTCACGCTGGCCGTGATCATTGCCTTTGTCGCCAGCGATTGGCCGCGCGAACTCGTCGCGCTGAGCGCCGCAGGCCTGCTCCTGATCAATCGCCAGATTGCTTCCAGCGATATGCTCAAGCATGTGGACGGCAATCTGCTGCTGCTGATCATGGGCCTGTTCATGGTCAATGCCGCGTTTGCCGCCACGGGCCTGCCCGAGGTGCTGTTGGGCGACCTGCGCGGCGCGGGCATTCATCTGGATTCCCCGATCGCCTTGTTCCTGGTCATCGCCCTGCTATGCACGCTGGTGGGCACCAACCCTTCGGTCATGATGCTCTTGCCCTTTCTGCGCCCGACCGCAGAAACCACCAATAGCATGGGCGCGGCCCTCGTCATGGGGTCCAGCTTTGCCAGCAATCTGTTTATTTTTGGCAGTCTGGCCGGCATTATTGTGGCCGAGCAAGCGGCTGCCTGCGGCGTCAAGATTTCCTTTGGCGAATTCGCCCGCGCCGGGCTGCCAGTGACCCTGGCCTGCATGATCATGGCAGGCGCCTGGATCCTTCTGGTTGGCGCCTGAAGGCATCCGGCAGGCGGCAGGCGCCCCAAGGCCCAAGTCAGGCGCTCAGCAATACCAGCGTCCAGGAACACACGGCAGATAGCCACAGCACCACCACATAGCTGGCGCGGCGGGTAGCGACATCGACCCCGGCGCGTTCCAGCCTGGCATAGCAAAGGCCCGCGCAAACAAAGCCCAGCGACCACAGCACGCCGGCCGAGACCGTCGCCGGCCACACCCAATCGCCGTGCCAGGCGTCCATGCTGCCATGCCAGGGCGCCAAGACGGGGTAAACCGCGTAGTAAAGCATGCCGCCCAGGGCACCCATACTCAGGACGCCCAGCATCGCTGCCACAGTTGCGGCAATAAACGATCGCCTGATTCCACCGAACAGGCCTGCTCCGGCTTTCATTCAAACCACCTATGTATATGGCATCCGCGCCGTTTCTCAGGCACGCCAGCCATCACGCAGCCAAAGGGTTCAGAACCGCCGCGCTGGCTGCGCCTAATCCATCCATTGAGCTGTTGCGGCCTGGTATTGATGAGACATGGCCTGGCACAGCGCACCCCCTGCCCGGCCTGAGGGGGCAGGCTTGTATCAGCACGCGCCCCCAAATTGCCTAGCTTGTATCACTATTTTTTATTATTACAGCAGATGCTACTACAACAGACGCCCCCTTGGTATAGCGGCCATTCCAGCGCGCTGCGAGCCTATCCTGCAAGCCTCAAGCGGGCGGCTAAAACAAGCCTATTTGCCTGGCCCGGCCCTGACGGCTTCCAGCGCCTGCAGTTCCTCTTGCAATACCGTCAGTTCTTCCCGTTCCCGCAGCAATTTCCGCTCCAGCTTGCGTACCTTATCCAGGCGGCCTTCCATCTGCTTTTCTTCGATTTCCGCCAGGATGTCGTTAACGGCTTCAGCCTGCTCTGCAATATCTGCCCGTTTGTCCTGCAGGACGGCCTCATCGGTGCAACGCAAACGCACTTCTGACAAAGCATGTTCCAGGCCGCGCTGGCGGTACACATTGCCATAGGCCTTGGCATGCCCCAGTTGCTGTTCGATGGCCGTTGCCTTGCGTTCACAGAGAGGGTTAGCTGCCTGCGCCGGCAAGGCGGCACAGGCCATGATCAACAATGTTATTTGCAGCAATCTTTGCATCACTTTCTCTCCTCTGCTATCGCGCTGTGGCAGGCAGCCATCCTTGTGGAACGCCCACTGCTCACAGGCATACGGCTCGTTACACATTGTTATAACGAATGTCTTGGCCGCACTGAATCAGAACTTTGAGAATTCCGTTCCTTCAACGTCAAGGATTTCAAAAATCATGCAAAAACTAGAATTTTTGTTAGAGATAACTGTGTTTCGCTCAGCGCAATCACGGTTTTCCCCACTTTAGAGAAAACAAGAAAAACAGGGTTATTCCCACATCCGCGAGCCTTGCGGCCAGACGCCAAGCCCCTTATAAATTGACCTGCCGGACGGTCAATAAATTCACAAGAAATGGCTTTCCAGGAACGTAGCTACCCATTGCGTTTCTCCCCCCCGGCAGATCTACCCCTGCTGCCGTGCTTGTCACCGTGTCGTTTCAGACGGCCGGTGTTTCAACGAACAAAAGACAATAAAAACAGCAACGCAAAGCGTTCTGGAGGAGACATATTTCATGAAGCCATCTCGACAAAAACAACTGGTGCGCAATGTGGCATGGGTCGGCATCATGGCTGCGCTCGTCGCGGCCTGCGGTTCCGACAAATCCGATTCCGACACCACCACGCCAACGCCAGACGCCTATCAGGTGGATATTCGCCGCACGACTGGCGGCGTGCCCCATATCAAGGCAAATGACTATGCCAGCGCGGGCTATGGGCTGGGCTATGTCTGGGCGGAAGACCACGCCTGCACCATGTCTGGCCGCTGGCTGACCACTGGCGCCCAGACAGCGGCGCGCTTCGGGGCAAACGGCCCCGATTTTCCCTTTGATTTGCGCAATGGCAATCTGGCCAGCGACCTGTATTTTCAGAAACTCATAGATCAGGGCTGGCTGGACCAGTTGCTGGCAGACCAGGGCCCTACCGGCATCCTGCCGGAAGTCCGCGAACTGGTGCGCGGCTATGTTGCGGGCTACAACCGCTACCTGAAGGAAGTCGATTACAAGCTGCCGGATGAACGTTGCGCGGGCGCAGACTGGATCCGCCCCATCACTGAACGCGACCTCTATTTGAATGCCGCGTTCTGGGCCGACATGCTGACTGCCGTTCACAATGAATTCAGCGGCTTTCTGGCTGCGGTGCCGCCGGGCACGCAAAAAGATGCCGTGCGCCTTAGCGCAGCGCAGCGCGCTGCCCTCCCGGCGCCCAAGATTTTGGCCAGCAATATGGTGGCGCTGGGCAAGGACGCCACCCGGGACGGCACCGGCATGGTGTTTTCCAACCCGCACTGGGAATGGAACAAAGCCGACGGCATGGTCGCCGCGCACCTGACGATTCCCGGCAAGCTCAATGTCAACGGCATGACCTTCGGGGCCAGCCCTGTCATCGGCATTGGCCATAATGATTCGGTAGGCTGGGCCGCCACCTCGGCAGGCGCCACGATTACCAATGGCGTGCGCTACCGCCTGGACTTGGTGCCCGGTTCGCCCACCAGCTATCTGGTGGATGGCAAACGCCATGAAATGGTGCCCACGACCGTCACCGTTCAAGTGCGCGGCGCCGATGGCAAGCTGTCGCCATACACCCATACCTTCTACGAAACCTTGTTCGGCACGGTCAGCGCCTCTACCGACCGCCCCTGGACGGCCGCGCATGCCTATACCTGGAAACACAGCCCCCTCAAGGTCTCAGGCCTGAATATGTGGCATCTGTATTCCCAGGCCAAAACCGTGCAGGACATCCATGCAGCCGACAAGGCAACGCTGGGCGTGGCCTGGATCAACTCCACCGCGGCAGACTCCCAAGGGCATGCCTACCGCTCCATGCCCAACCCCCTGCCCTATGTGACTGATGCCATGATGAGCGACTGCGCTATCGCCAACGGCATCCTGGATGGCAGCCGCACCCAGTGCGCGCCGGTTCAGGATGACAGCGCGATTTTCCCTGGCATTTTCCCGTCAGATCAGATTCCCTATCAATTCCGCGACGATTATGTTTACAACGCCAACGACTCCTACTGGATTACCAACCTGCGCGCGCCGCTGGAAGGTTATCCGTCTTTGTATGGGAAAGAAAAAACCGTTCTGAGCAACCGTTCGCGCGGCGGCCTGGAAATCATCGAGCAACGCCTGCAACAAACCGATGGCTTGCCGGGCAAGGGTTTCACGCTGGAGCAATTCATCGGCCAGTTGTTCGATGGCCGGGATTATGCCCGCACCTGGCTGCCAGAGCTGGTGCCGTTCTGCCAATCGCTGACCGCACGCGCCGATGCGCCCGCCCAGCTGCCGCAGGCCTGCGCGGCCCTGGCTGGCTGGAACGGCAGCTATTTGCTGGATGACAAAGGTGCGGTGCTGTTCCGCCGGTTCCTGGAAAACAGCAAAATCACCCCGGCCTGGTACACCGTGCCTTTCGATGCCAATGATCCGCTCAATACGCCGCGCGGCCTGAATCTTTCCGACGAGGTGCGCCTGGCGCTCTATGCCGCGGTCAATGACCTCACCCGCCACGGCATTGCGCTGGATGCCTCATTGCGCGGCTATCAGCACCGCACCGTCAAGGGTGAACGGATCGCCGTCCCAGGGGGCGCGGCCTTCCTGCGCATGAATACCGGCCCCTTCCAGGGCCAGGACGGCTGGGAAGCCATCAGCGGCAGCAGCTTCATCTACTGGGTGGAAATGACACCGCAAGGCCCGCGCGGCAAGCAAATCCAGGTGCAGGGCCAGTCGGATGACGCCAACTCGCCGCTCAACACAGAGCAAACCCGGCTCTTCCGCGACGGCAAGTACCTGGATATCCGCTTTACCGAGGCCGAAATCCAGGCCGACCCGAAGCTGACGGTCAAAACCCTGAAAGCCCAGGCTGACGGGACATTCTAAGACCGTCAAGCTGGCGCCCTGGCAAGGCGCCAGCTTGACATGCTCCCGATCCGCTGGCGCGGGATACCTGGCGCGCAGGTATCCCGTTTTCATGTTTCCGCCGCTCCGGCAGACATGCAGATATCAGGCATCAGGCAAAGGCAAAGGCACTAAGACACTAAGGCACGCTACGGCTGCTCCTGCCCGTCCGGTGTCAGGCACAGCTTGCGCCATTTTTCGCCAAATGCCTCGACCGCCTGACTTTTGGCTGCCTCATCCTCCACCGCGGGCATTGCATAGGCATCACGGGCAATCGCCTGCACCAATTCAATCTGGCCGCCATAGTTCTTGCCGTCCGCAGCATGCGCTGCCAGCAAATTCTCCAGGCTGACGCCATGCTGGCGCACATGCATGGTCGAGCGTGATAACAGCGCTACGGTTTCGCACAGTTCCTCAGCCGGCGCTTGCGCGCTGGCCGCCAGCGGCATCCCGCTCAGCACGGCAGCCATGCTGCCTGCCCAAAATACCTTCCGGCTCATTATTCCCAGCATTCCCTGACTCCTCTTGCCCGCCATGACGCTCCCCGCTCATACTGCGGTCGCAAACGTCGCCAGCCCAAAAACAATGCCCGGCGCATTGGCCGCCGCAATCGGCCAATCCCGCTTGGGCTTTTTCATCAACCCGTACATCACCCACAGCGTGCAATTGACCGCCGCCACCAAGGGCTGAAGCCAATCCCCCTTGAGGCCTTGCAGGTTATTGCCGATCTGCGGGATATAGGACACATACATTGCCATGGCCGTCGCCGTGGCGACCCAGCCCAATACGGTGAACCAACGCGCCTCTGATGCTGCTGCCATGCCCTTCTCCCTCGCCGGCTCAGCGGCAATCAGGTATCCATCCGTTCCAGCCGCTACAACTCCCGCAGCGCCTCGGCAAAATGTCCAGCCAGTGCCTTCACCTTGCGGGGCAGGTATTTCCGCTGCGGGTAAGCGGCAAACAGCTGCAAGGGCGCCACGGCTTTATCCAGCGGGATAATTTCCAGCTCACCCGCGTCCAGCGCAGCCTGGCAGGCC
>NZ_JBQEKA010000044.1:18942-21455 GCF_052103615.1 Kerstersia sp.
CGCGGCAGCGCCCGCCAGGATACCGCTATCCAGACGCACTTGCGCCTGCACAGCTTGATTGATGATACGGCCATTGCCTGCGCGAAAACGCCAGGGCGCTCCGCCCAGCACGCTGGCCGTTGTAATGCAGGGCAAGTGCGCCAGCTCGCTAATGCGGCGGGGCCTGCCATAGCGCGCGATCAGCGACGGGGCCGCCACCACAATACTTTCCAGCCGCGCCAGCGGACGGGCCACCCAGGCGCTGTTCGGGAGTTCGCCACGGCCCACCACAACGGCCAGGTCCGTGTCTGCCAGCCCTGTTTCCAGGCCTGCCAGGGTCGTGACGCATGTCACCTGCAATTCAGGATGCTGCGCGACGAAATCCGCCAGTGCCTGCCCCAGCAAAAAGGGCCCGATTTCACTGGGCAAGCTGACTCGCAGCCGGCCGCTCAACTGCCCGGCGTCGGGCTGCAAGGCCTCAAGAAAATCTTCCAGCCCATCCAGCGCGCCATGAAAACGCTCGAATAGCGCCGCCCCCGCCTCGGTCGGGCGCAGACTACGCTGCTGGCGTTCCAGCAAGCGCGCGCCCAGGCTTTGTTCCAGGCTGCCAATATGCCGGCTGACATTCGATGTTGGCAGCCCCAGCGCCCGGCCTGCCGCCGCAAAACTGCCTTCGGTCAATACCGCCATGAAGACGCGTACGGCATTCAAGTTCAAGCGTGCTGTCATGAGCCATTCCTGTTGAAGTCGCTTTTTTGATATCAAAATATCATCAAAAAAGTGACTTCACCAGCACTGCCCAGATTTTTATGCTGATGTTTTTTACAGCCGAGCGCAGTATGCAAGCTCCTTCTTTTTCTTCTCCGCCCGCGAGCGGCATCGGCCAGCGCGTTGCCTGGATTGTGGCAGCCATTCAATTTACCAATGCGCTGGAATACATGGCCATCAGCCCGCTGTTTCCGTGGCTGGCAAGCGATCTCGGTGTGCCGGTGGCCTGGGCGGGGTATGCGGCTGGCATTTATACCTGCACCGCTATTCTGTCTGGCCTGCTGGCCTATTTCTGGATCGACCGCCTGAACCTCAGGCGTTTGCTGATGACAGCGCTAGCCGTGCTGGCCACGGTAACGCTGGCCATTACGCTGGTGCATTCTTTTGCCGGACTGATGCTTTTGCGCGCAGTGGCCGGGCTGATGGGGGGATTGGTCATGGGGGGCGCCTCGGGTGCCCTGCTGGCCCATGCCACGCCCCAGGAGCGTCCGGCCTTGCTGGCTCGGGTGGTCGCTGCGTTTTCCGCCGTCAGTATCGTCGGCACGCCGCTGGTGCTTTGGGTGGCTGACCGCTGGGGCTGGCCCTGGTCATTCCGGCTGATCACCGCATGCTGCCTGCTTTGCCTGCTGGCCGTCGCGCTTTTCCTGCCCTCCCATCCCGCCCGGCAACAGGCAGCCCCGGCCATGCCGCCGGGCAAAACGCCGCCCCCTTGGGCGCATTTGCGCGGCAAAACACTATTTTATGCCGCGTTCAATGCCATCTCGCAGCTGCCCGCGCTATTGCTGATCCCTTTGCTGGCGCCGCTATTGACTGTCCTGGCAGGCCATCCGGATCAATTGCCCCTGCTATTTTGCGCGGGTGGCGTGGCCGGGCTGGCCGCGTCCCGGCTATCCGGCAAGTTCATGCCGCTGCACTCCCCCGGCCGCTGGTTTCGTGTGGCCCTGCTCTTGTTTGCAGCCAACCTGGGCGGCACACTGAGCGGTCTCTGGCCTGCCTGGCTGTTCATGCTGCTGTTCATGGCTTCCACTTACGCGGCGCTGGTTGCTGCCGCTGCCATCAGCGCTGCGTATCCCGCGCCCGAACGGCGCGCCAGCTTCTGCGCGCTGCAAGCGGCCTGCATGCATTTGGGCTCAACCCTGGCCTTTGGCGCTTCCGCCCTGCTCATGCAGTCCGGCGCCCGGCAACTGGCCAGCTACACGCCCTTGCTGTGCTGCGCAGCCTTGCTGGCTGGCGGCCTGGCGCTGGGCATACGCCTGCGGCCTGAAGCGCCAGCCACCGATGCCCCTTCCCGGGATGCGAGCTGACATACTGTCTGAAATACGGCCTGACATACTGCCTGACCCTGGCGTGCTTTCCGCAAGGCGCGGGCCGGCGATTTGCCTGCATGGCAGAGGCGTCCGCCACACGCGGCGACTGCCGCCTGCGCGAAAAAATTTACGTGCGGAGCGCATACAGGGCTTTTCTTGGCACCAGAAAATACTGTATAAATACACAGCAAACTCTGGAGACACACCATGTCATACACCATCACGCTGCAAGATGCCCCGACAGAACTGCCGGAGCGCGCCCGAACAGATGCCGAAAGCCGCTTCCGCCGCACGCTGGAACGGGCGCTGGGCGGCCCTGAGGCCGTTGCGGAAACCTACAAAGCCTGGCAACAGGCCGAAGAAGCCAGCGATGACGAAATGCGCCAGGAAGATATCATGCTGGCCAAAAAATGGATCACAGCCGCCATGCGGGCGCGCAACGAAGGCTTCCGCGACCTG
>NZ_JBQEKA010000044.1:21465-25360 GCF_052103615.1 Kerstersia sp.
GAATGTGAAGCCTATTTCGAGGTACGGCTGGAACGCTGACGCCACGCCACCGCCGTCCCAGCCTGCGGGCACCCGCTGCCAGCCAGGCCCGCGCGATGCGAGCCTGGCTGACAGCGGCGGGCATGCTTACGGCATGCCCGTTTATGGCATCCCGTTTATGGCCCCCCCCTTACGACATGACCGACACCAGCTTGGTATTCAGATAGGCTTCCAGCGCTTCCGGGCCGCCTTCCGATCCATAGCCGGAGTCCTTGATGCCGCCGAAGGGCAGCTCAGGCCAGGGCGCGGCCGGCTGATTCACCCACAGCATCCCGACTTCCACCCCTTGCGACAGCAGCCGCAGATTGCGCAGCGAGCTGGTAAAGGCATAAGCGGCCAATCCGAAGGGCAAACGGTTGGCTTCGGCAATGGCATCCTCGATCCGATCGAATGCGCGCACCGCCGCCACCGGGCCGAAGGGCTCTTCATTGAAAACCGGCGCTGCCAGCGGCACATCATCCAGCACCGTTGGGGCAAAGAAGTTGCCTGCCTCACCCAAGCGCTTGCCGCCGGTCGCCAGCGTCGCGCCTGACGCCACGGCACTTTCTACCACTTTCTGCATGGCATCCAGACGGCGCGGATTGGCCAAAGGCCCCAGCGTTGTATCCGCAGCCAGGCCGTTACCGACCTTCAGGCTCTCGGCATAACGCACCAGTTCCTGCGTGAATTCCGCCTTGATGCTGCTCTGCACCAGAAAGCGGGTCGGCGAAATACATACCTGCCCGGCATTGCGGAATTTCGCCCCGCCTATTGCCTTGACGGCCTGCGCAACATCGGCATCTTCCGCCACAATCACCGGCGCGTGCCCGCCCAGTTCCATGGTCGCGCGTTTCATGTGCGCGCCCGCCAGGGCCGCCAATTGCTTGCCCACGGCCGTCGAACCCGTAAACGTGATCTTGCGGATCACCGGATGCGGAATCAGATACGACGAAATTTCGGCAGGATCCCCATACACCAGGCCCACCACGCCTTCAGGCACGCCCGCATCCACAAAGGCGCGCACCAGCTCTGCCGGGGATGCCGGTGTTTCCTCAGGCGCCTTGACCAGAATGGAGCAACCCGTGCTCAATGCGCCGCACAGCTTGCGCACCACCTGGTTGATCGGAAAATTCCAGGGGGTGAAGGCAGCCACCGGGCCAATCGGCTCTTTCAGCACCTGCTGCTGGGCAGCCATGTGGCGCGAAGGCACGATGCGCCCGTACACACGGCAACCTTCTTCGGCAAACCATTCAATAATTCCCGCGGCGGAAAGCGTTTCAATCCGGGCTTCCGCCAGCGGCTTGCCTTGCTCTTGCGTCATCAAGGCGGCAATACGGTCAGCCCGCTCGCGCAGCAAACCGGCCGCACGCCGCATCACGGCGGCACGCTCCTGTGCCGGTGTGCGGCGCCACACCTCGAAACCCTTCTGCGCCGCAGCCAGCGCCTGGTCCAGATCCGCCTTGCTGGCATGCGCCACTTGGCCAATGACCTGGCCGGTTGCGGGATTGCGCACATCCAGGCGGCGGCCATCGGCCGCATCACGCCACTGATTGGCAATCAGCAACTGGGTTGAGGGATACGAAGTTTCGACTTGCGACATGCGTGCTCTCCAATCTTTGTCTTGGTTGGTATTTGAATCCAGGCCGCCAGGCCCGGGATCCTTGCTACGCGCCACGGCAGCCGGAGTCTCCTTTGGCATCACTCCAGCCCCATTTGGCGCTGCCCTCATCCCTCTGGCAGCACTCCTGACGCGTAACAGGAAAATTTATGGGACAAGCTTCAATAGCCTAACCCAAGACAGACGGTATCGCCCAGGCAGACAGAAAAAAACAGCGCCCGCACCCAGGGGTTTTTCACAACAGCCATCCCGGGCATGCGCGCCCACGGCACTGCTGCGCCAATGATATGCTAATCGCTCTCGCCCCTAACCGAATCCGTGCCATGAACCACCACACAGCACCTACGGCAGAACTGCTGGCATTGGAACAGGCGCTCTGGCACGCTGATACCCGCTACGACCCCGCCTTTCAGCAACGCCACTTCGCAGCGGATTTTTTTGAATTCGGGCGCTCCGGCAACATCTACCCTCGCGCTGACTGCATCATGCAGAGCGGCCCGCCCATCCAGGCGAACTTGCTCAATATGCAATTGCGTGAACTGGCGGAAGGGCTGATCCAGCTGGTGTACGACAGCGTCGTCACCGGCACGGACGGCCGCTTGCAGTATGCGAACCGCAGCTCGCTCTGGTCGCGCCAGGACGATGTCTGGGTGTTGCGGTTTCATCAGGGCACCCCATATCAGCCCTGATAGCGCCCGCCCCCTCTCTGGTGTCCAGGCCGCCGCGCCTGCCCCAAAAACCTAGCAAGGACCCCCGTGCCCGCTTACTTCGACAGCCCGTTTCGCGGCAAATTGCTGAGCGAACAAATCACCAATCCCAATATTCGTGTGGGACGCTACAGCTATTACTCCGGCTATTACCATGGCCACTCCTTCGATGACTGCGCCCGCTACCTGATGCCAGACCGCGATGATGTTGACAAACTCATCATCGGCAGCTTCTGCTCGGTAGGCACAGGCGCCAGTTTCATCATGGCTGGCAACCAGGGGCATCGTTACGACTGGGTTTCCTCTTTTCCCTTCTTCTTCATGCAGGAAGAAGCCGCTTTCGCCCAGGCCAGCAATGCCTACCAGGCCGCAGGCGACACCGTCATCGGCAATGATGTCTGGATAGGCGCGGAAGCCATGATTCTCCCCGGCATCACCGTCGGCCACGGCGCTGTCATCGGCAGCCGCGCGCTGGTCACCAAAGACGTTGCGCCATATGCCATCATCGGCGGCAACCCGGCCAAAACAATCAAGATGCGCTTTCCTGATCAGGAAATTGCGATGCTGCTGGAAATGCAATGGTGGGACTGGCCGCTGGAACATATCAAGGCAGCCATGCCACTGCTATGCTCGGCTGACATTGCCGGTTTGCATCAATACTGGCGCAAGGAAGTCAGCGGTTAATGTAATAACCGAGACAGTAACCGAGGTGGTAGTCGAGGCAGTAACCGAGGTGGTAACCGCAGTGGCAGTGGCAGCGGTGGGAATAAGCGCGGCGATAGCTGCGGCTATTACCGGAGCAATGTCCGGCATAAAGCCTTATGCCTTTGCCTGAGGCTCGGTCAGCCGGTTCACCTGCGCCAGCCACTCGCGCACTGTGGCGCCCAGGCCCATCAGGATATCGGCCTGCTCGTTCTCTGTGGCCAACAGATCCTCGGCGCTGTGCGCCTCGCCAGACACCCAAGCAGCCAGCTGCTTCAGGGTCTCGGCCTGAGCCGCCTGACCCACCTCATGCTTGATCGCCCAGGCACTGATATCGTCGCATAACTGCTCAGCACTCGTGACCAGCGGAAACCATGCTGCCGCCTCGGGCCCGGCCGGCGGCGGTTCCTGCAAAGCATTCTGCAATTGCCCCCGCATCTTGGCCAGGGCGACATAGACCTGACGCCGGGCCGCCGACTGGCTGCCCGTGCCCGCACTGCCATCTGCCGCCGGCGCAAGCGCCAGCAAATAGCACGACAACTTTTCCCGCGCATCCTGAAACCCTGACGCCAACGCATGCGCATGAGTACGCGGCCAGAGAAAATAACCGAAGATCAGAATAATGGCGCCGCCCCACAGCGTATCGAGCAGCCGCGCCAATCCATAGTCGATATTGCTCGCGCCAGGGGCAATTTCATCCAGCAGAATCAGCACCACAATCGTGGCGCAGAAGGTCGCAAACCCGTAGGAACGCAACACAGCCCACGGCAACAAAGCCGCCAGCACCGCCAGCACGCAAACCATGGCCAGCCCCTTGGGCACCAGAGCAAAAATCAGCGCGCCAACCGCT
>NZ_JBQEKA010000045.1:0-23453 GCF_052103615.1 Kerstersia sp.
CTGCACCTGCACCTGCACCTGCACCTGCACCTGCACCTGCACCTGCACCTGCACCTGCACCTGCACCTGCACCTGTACCCGAACCTGCGCCAGCTTCTTCCCCCGCTCCTGCCTTGACGCAGGAAGTGGTGCCAGAGGTGTCGCAAAAAGTGGTGCCAGCGGTTGTGCAAGAAATTGTGCAAGAGGTTGTGCAAGAAGTGGCCCAGGCAAGGCCCGAGGACAGCCTGGGCGCGGCGGCCGCTGACAATGCGCCGGCCAGCGAAGCGGAGCCTGCTGCGCAAGCGGCGGCACCGGCCAAGACCTCCTGGCTGCAACGCTTGAAGCGTGGCCTGTCGCGCACCGGGCAGAGCCTGGGCGGCCTGTTTGTCGGCGTGAAGGTTGATGAAAACCTGTTTGAAGAGCTGGAAACGGCGCTCATCATGGCCGATGCGGGCATGGAGGCGACGGACAAACTGCTGGGCGAGTTGCGCGCCCAGGTGCGCAAGGAGCGCATGACGGATGCTGTTCAGGTCAAAGCCGCGCTGCGGGATATCCTGACCCGTCATCTGCAAGTGCTGGAAAAACCGTTCCCGCTGGCCCAGAGCGCCCGTCCGCTGGTGATGATGATCGCCGGGGTCAATGGCGCGGGCAAGACGACTTCCATAGGCAAGCTGGCGCATGACTTTCAGCGCCAGGGCGCCAGCGTTCTGCTGGCCGCAGGGGATACCTTCCGGGCCGCTGCCCGCGAGCAACTGATTGCCTGGGGCGAGCGCAACAATGTGACTGTCATTGCGCAGGATGGCGGCGATCCGGCCGCGGTGGCCTTTGATGCCGTCAATGCCGGCCGTGCCCGGGGCGCGGATGTTGTCATGGTCGATACTGCCGGGCGCCTGCCCACGCAATTGCACCTGATGGACGAGTTGCGCAAAATCCGTCGCGTGATTGGCAAGGCGGAAGCCGCCGCGCCGCATGAGGTGCTGCTGGTGGTTGATGGCAACAGCGGCCAGAACGTGCTGGCCCAGATCAAGGCTTTTGATGCCGCTTTGAATCTGACCGGCCTGGTTGTGACCAAGCTGGATGGGACGGCCAAGGGCGGCACGCTCGCGGCCGTGGCGGCCGGCAGCCACGGGGTGCGCGCCGTGCCTGTGTACTGGATAGGTGTAGGCGAAGGCCTGGAAGATTTGCAGGCTTTCTCGGCCCGCGAGTTCGCCGCCGCGTTGCTGGGCGATTAATCCGCCCGCAGGCGCCGTCTGTCAGCATAGGCGGCAAGCATGCCTGCGTGCGCGGTTCCAAACCGGTGTTGCCCGCCCGCCGCTTGGCGGCGGGCGGGCAATCGCGTCAGGGGTCAGTCGCGCCAGAAGCCGGGGCTGCGGCCCAGTTCCCGCAGGGTGGCCTGGGCTGTCTGTTCAAGCTGGGCCAGCTTTGCCGCGAACCAGCCCCGGGCAAACCAGGCCTGCGGCTGTTCGGTGCTCAATTGCGCAAAGCGCGCGTCGGCGACATAGATATCGTTAATGACGCCCAGCTCATCCTGCACCGCAGCCAGTTTGCGGCGGTAGGCGCGCAGCCTGCCTTGCGGCAGCAGCGATTCGGCGAAAGCCAGGCCATAGCGCAGCCGCTTGGCGCGTTTGCGCAGGGCATGGCGCGTGTCGATATCCAGCGTGCTGAAATGGCGGCCGTCGCGTACCACGCTGCGGTGCCATTTGCGCAGACGCTGCATGAGCAGGCGCGACAGGTCTTCCGTCTCGTTTCTGGCATCCAGCGGAATAATCGCGACATCCTGCGCAGGCCGGGCGTCATCGGCCGCTGCCGCTGCCGGTGCATGGCGGGATTCCGGCGCGGGGGAGGTCTTGGCCGCTGGCGGCATGGCCGTCAGTTCCAGGGTCCAGGCCAGTAAATCCAGCAGCCAGCTTTGCAGCGCGCGGCTGCCCGCAATTTCCGCTGCCGAACAGCCGGCATGGCCTTCAGACAGCGTGACGGCGGGCATGCCGGCTGCAATCAGCACGGGCAGAATGTCTTCCCGCAGCACATCATCATCGCGGTTGGCGCCGAACTGGCCGAACAGGGTTTTGACTTCTTGCTGCAGCGTGTCGGGCGGCAGGCTGGTCCAGCCGTCGAACAGACGCCAGGCTGAGCGCAGCCGGCGCATGCCAACGCGCAGTTGATGGACATGCCCGGCGTGCCCGGCCGCATAGACGCCTGCGGTGTCGATTTCTGTCAGGACAGCGGCATTGCGCGCGATTTGTTCCAGGCATTCCTGAGTGATGGCGCGCAGTGCTTGCGCCGGGGATTGCCGGGGCGTCAGCGCGACAGGACGAATCGGGCGTGGCGCCCAGAAACGGCTGATTTCCGTGGCGCGTGTCTGATTGGTTTCTGGCGCGCCGGCCGGGCCGCTGGCTTCCAGCCGCAGGGCGGTGGTGGCCAGGGCGTCGCCGCGTTCCGATTTGCTGCGCAAATCCAGTACCAGGCCGTGTTTCTGCTGCCAGCGCCGGCCCAAGAGGAAAACGGCCTGCAAATGGCCGGAGACCAATTCGAATTCGACTTCGGAAATGGGTAGTTCCAGGCCTCCGGCACGCAGCCAGCCCCGGTCATAGGCGATTTCGACGACGCCCTGGCGTGTGCGCACCCGGCGCAGCTGGCGCATGACATCCGTTTCGTAGCGCACGCCCAGCTCGCCTTCCAGATTTTCCAGGACCGGCGCGATGGGCGTATCGGCATAGACGGAGAGGTCCAGCACCGGGCCGGGGCGGTCATGGTTGAGCTCCAGGCGTGCCAATGCGTGGGCGCCAGGGGTCTTGAGGGTCTGCACCCAGTGGTCGCCTTCCCGGCGCAGGCGGATCGCCACGCGGGCTTGCGCCAGTTCGCGGGTGGGCGTGTCGAAATACAAAGCATGCAGCGCAATGTTTTCCGTGGCGCCGCGCGCGAGTTCCTGTTCCACGCCAGCACGCGCGCTGGCAGGGACGTGCAGTTTCAATTCCTGTTCGGACATGTTGGCGACCGTTAATGTATGCAAACTCTCTCATCTTAGCCTGAGGCAGCAGGAATTTTGATGACGTGTCATCGCAATGTCATGGCGGCGCATCCCGTCCAGGGCGCCGCCGCCCGGAGGGGGGCGGCATGCTGCCGGAAATCTGGCCGGCGCGCCGCAAGCGCAGGGGAATTAGGGCATTCCACCCTTGCGGCAGCGTAGAATAGAGGGGTTAAAGCAGAATTCCAGCGAGTCATCCATGTCAGTCACACAAGCCGCCGGCGTGCCGGCAGAAGACACGCCCGTCGCAGGGGTGTCCATTGCTCCTGTCAATGAAGTCATCGCCGAGCTGCGTGCCGGCCGCATTGTCATTCTGGTGGACGAAGAAGATCGTGAAAATGAAGGCGATCTTGTCATGGCCGCGGATTTCGTGACGCCGGAAGCCATCAACTTCATGGTGACGCATGGGCGCGGGCTGGTTTGCCTGACGCTGACCGAGGAACGTTGCGAGCAATTGGGCCTGACCATGATGGCAAGCCGCAACGGCACGCGGTATGGCACCAACTTCACGGTTTCGATTGAAGCAGCCGTGGGCGTCGAAACCGGTATTTCCGCCTACGACCGCGCGCGCACCATTCAGGCTGCCGTGGCGCGTGACGCCCGGCCCGAAGACCTGGTACAGCCAGGCCATATTTTCCCGGTGCGCGCCGTGCGCGGCGGGGTGCTGGTGCGTGCCGGCCATACCGAAGCCGGTTGCGACCTGACCGCCATGGCCGGCCTGACGCCGGCGGCGGTGATCTGCGAGATTCTCAAGCCTGACGGCACCATGGCGCGTTTGCCGGACCTGGCTGTTTTCGCGCGTGAACATGGCCTGAAGATCGGCACCATCGCCGATCTGATCCAATACCGCAATGAGCACGAATCCGTCGTGCAGCGTGTGGCCGAACGCGAAGTCAGCACGCCCTGGGGGCGTTTCCGCGCCGTTGCCTATCGCGACACCGCGGCAGGCGCGCCGCACTTGGCGCTGGTGCATGGTGATGTCCAGGCGGCAGCGGAAACGCTGGTGCGTGTGCATGAACCGGCGTCGGTGCTGGATATCCTCGATGGTGAGGGCGGTGGGCATAGCTGGACGGTGCCCAGCGCGCTGGCCGCCTTGCGCCAGTCCAAGGCCGGTGTGCTGGTGCTGCTGAACTGTGCCGATTCCGCCGATGCTTTTTTTGCTCATGCCGCATCGTGGCAGGCAGATGCCGACGCGGCGCCTGCCGCCGCGACGGGCGACCGCTTCGATCTGCGCACTTATGGGATCGGAGCGCGAATTTTGCGTGATCTTGGCGTCTCGCGCATGCGTCTGCTGGCGCGTCCGCGCAAGATGCCGAGTATGATGGCGGGTTTTGGCCTGGACATCACGGGCTACGATAGCGATCCTGCTTCTTCTTCCAAGTCTGAACAAGGCTGACATCATGAATCCTTACGTCATTGAACCTGACCTGAACGGCGAAGGCCTGCACATCGGCATCGTGCGCGCCCGCTTCAACGAATCCATCGGCCTGGCCGAACTCGAAAGCTGCCTGGAAGAGCTGGAAAACCTGGGCGTGGATCTGCGCGATGTGATGGTGACCAGCGTGCCTGGCGCGCTGGAACTCGGCCCGGTGCTGGTGCAGATGGCCGATACCGGCGAATTCGATGCCCTGATCGCGCTGGGCGCGGTGATCCGCGGCGAAACCTATCACTTCGAAATCGTCAGCAACGAAAGCGCCGCCGCGATTTCCCGCGTGGCGCTGGAAACCGGCGTGCCGGTGGCCAATGGTGTGCTGACCACCGAAAACGACGAGCAAGCTGAAGTGCGCGCGGCCGACAAGGGCCGTGATTGCGCTCGCGCCGCCGTGGAAATGGTCAATCTCCTGGTGGCTTTGCAGCCTGAGGAAAGCGACGAAGACGAGGAAGAAGATTTTGACGAATCCGAGGACGACCGTGGCTGAGCAGGCGTCTGGACGCAGCGCGCGCCGCCGCGCGCGCGAATTTGCATTGCAGGGTATTTACGCCTGGCTGGTTCGTGGCAATCTGGGCGATCAGGACACCGGTTCGATTGACGCACACTTGCGTTCCGATCCCGAATTCGGCGAAGCCGATTTCGATTGGTACCGCACCTTGCTCAATGGCGTGTTCACGGATGCGGCGGAACTGCGCGAGCAATTCCAGCCCTTCATTGACCGCCCGCTGGCCGAGCTGTCGCCGGTGGAGCATGGCATTTTGCTGATTGGCACGTTTGAACTGACGCGCCATCCCGAAGTGCCTTACAAGGTGGCCATCAATGAGGCCGTCGAACTGGCCAAGTCGTTTGGCGGCACGGATGGCTTCAAGTTCGTCAATGGCGTGCTCGATAAGCTGGCCGCTGTCGTGCGTCCGCAGGAGTTGCGCGCCGCGCCGCGCCGTTAAGGCAATCTTGCCGGGCCTGCTGCATAGGGCGCCTGGCAGCTTCGCAGTATGTGGGCGGGTTCGCACCGTAAGGTGACGAGCCCGTTTGCTTTCCGGGGGACATGATGGCTGCAGAATTTGACCTCATCAGGAAGTATTTCACGCATCCCGCGCCTGCGGGCATGCTGGGGGTAGGCGACGATTGCGCGCTGTTCCCGGTGCCTGCGGGGCAGACCTGCGCCGTCAGTACGGACTTGCTGGTCGAGGGCCGTCATTTCTTTGCCGATGTAGAGCCTGCGCTGCTGGGGCACAAGGCGTTGGCCGTCAATCTCTCGGATTTGGCCGCGATGGGCGCAGAGCCGCTGGCCTGCGTTCTGGGGCTGAGCTTGCCGGCGATGAATGCTGACTGGCTGGAAGGTTTTTCCCGCGGGTTCCTGGCCTTGTCCCGGGAGTACGGCTGCCCCCTGGTGGGCGGAGATACCACACGCGGGCCGTATATCTGTCTCAGTATTACGGTGTTCGGGGCGGTGCCAGCCGGTCAGGCGCTGCGGCGGGATGCCGGTCAGCCCGGCGACGATATCTGGGTATCGGGCACGCTGGGAGGCGCGGACATCGCCTTGCAACTGATGCAGGGTAAATTGCCGCCGGAGCACTGGCGCCTGCCAGGCCTGCGTGGCGCCTTGGAGCGGCCGGAACCGCAGGTGGCGCTGGGCCGCCGCTTGCGCGGCATTGCGCGTGCGGCCATAGATATTTCGGATGGCCTGTTGCAGGATCTGGGGCATATTCTCGCCGCCAGCGGCTGCGCCGCGCAGCTCGATACGCAGGCGTTGCCCGCACATCCCGGCCTGGCAGGGCTGGCGCCAGATATTTTGCTGGATGCCATGCTGGGCGGTGGGGATGTCTATCAATTGTGTTTTACGGCCGCCCCGCAACAGCGCGAGGCCGTGCTGGGCGCCGCAACGGCTGCCGGAGTGCGGCTCAGCCGTATCGGCAAGCTGGAAGCCGGCCCGCCGGGCGCTTTGCGTGATGGGCAGGGCGCACCACTGACAGCGCAGCGCGCCGGATTTGACCATTTTGAAGGATAGTCATGAGCGACAAATACGCTAACGCGGCGCGGATCACGCCGACACTGGGCTGGGCGTTGCGTTCGCCTGCGCGTTTTCTGGCGGTGGGCCTGGGCAGCGGCTTGCTGCGCCCGGCGCCAGGCACCTGGGGCACGCTGGCCGCCTGGCTATTGTGGCTGCTGGTGCCGCTGGGCGCATCGAATACCGGTATTGGCATCATCTTGGCGCTGTGCTTTATTTACGGCTGCTGGATCTGCCAGCGGACCGGGCAGGATTTGGGCGTGCCGGATCATGGCGCCATGGTCTGGGACGAAATGGTGGCGTTCTGGCTGGTGCTCTGGCTATCGCCCGCAGGCTGGCTGGCCCAGTTGTGCGCATTTGGCCTGTTTCGCCTGTTTGATATCGTCAAGCCCGCGCCCATCCGTCAGCTGGATGCGTATTTCAAAAATGGTTTTGGCGTCATGCTGGACGACCTATTGGCCGCGGGTTATACCTTGATAGTGATGGCCTTGCTGGCTTGGCTGGGTCTGTTTGGCTGAGACCAGCCTGCTGGAACAGGCAATCCGGCAGGCCGAAGCGCCTGCGGGAAATGAACGGAGAGTGCCCAATGGAGTCTGATAAAGAAGTCCTGGAGGCCGTGGAGGCATTGGCGGCTGCTTTGAAGCAAAGGGGCTGGCGCCTGGGGACGGCCGAGTCTTGCACTGGCGGTTTGCTGGCTGCTGCCTTGACGGATCTGGCGGGTTCCAGCGATTGGTACCACGGCGGTTTTGTGACATACAGCAATGCCGAGAAAATCCGTCAGTTGGGTGTGGCGGACGTGTCGCTGGAGATGCATGGCGCGGTGAGCGAGCAGGTAGCCAGCCAGATGGCGACCGGCGTGCTGGCGGTGACACGGGAAACCCAGTTTGCCATTTCCACGACTGGCATTGCCGGGCCGGGGGGCGCTACGCCCGGCAAACCGGTAGGCATGGTGTGTTTTGGATTTGCCAGGCTGTGCGACGATGGCGTGGTCGTGGCGGCGCAGACCCGCTTGTTCGACGGCGACCGGGCGGCAGTGCGCCGCGCCGCGGTGCTGTATGCCTTGCGCGCCGCCTTGCCTTTGGTCAGCGCGCCTTGCACGGCATCCCGCGCTTGAACTGAGCCTGAGGGCCGCCGCCAGGCGGCGCCCCAGACTGCCACAGAGGCGTCAGGGCAGAGGCATCAGGGCAGAGGTGTCTGGGCGCCAGGGGACGATACCAAGGTATCGCCGCGCCACCTAAAGATGCACTAGGCCGCAAGGGCCCAGGCAAGCATAATTCCGACTGTTCCGCCTGTCCGTGCGGCCTTGGTTCAGCCTGCTCACTCAGGCTGGGCAGGGGCTGGCGGGCTTGTCTGCCCATGGCGCTTAATGTGGGGCGCTTAATACATAGCGCTTTATATTTCTGCGCCTGGGCAGCGGACACACTCCGGCCGTCAGGCCGGGGTTCTGCACAGTTGGCCCGCCAATCCCGGCGCGGTCAGGAGTACAGGAAAAAATGTCAGAAGACAGTTGTAGTTCCTCATTAGCGAGCCTGCGCCGCACTGATTGAACCGGGGTTTCGTCTTGCCCGCGGCGGCCAGGTCATTCCGACGATCCGCAGAGGTAAGAAATGAAATTCCTGAACGTGGCATTTCTGTCCCGGCATCAGATTGCCGTCCATACATTGTTTGCTGATGCCGCTGGCGCGGCGGCACGGTCGCGCAGCCAGGCTTTGAATAGCCCGGCAGCGGTCGGATGCGCCGGTGCGCGCAAAGCGGTTTGGCGCACCACGCCGGCAGGCGGGCTGGAGTGCCGTTGGGTGGCCGATGATGGCGCCCAGGGGCGTCCCAGGCGACGTGCCGCCTACGCCAGCATCGGTGCCTGCGTGCCAGCCTGATGACGCCATACCGGAAACCGGCGGCTTCATCGTGCGCGAAGTGATACGCGTCCCGGCGCGTCATCCTTTGTTTCGCCTGTTTTAAGCCTAGGCGCGGGCCTGCCAGGCATGAATAGCCTGGCAGGCCTGATGTTTACGCCCGCCCGTCCGCCTTTGCAAACACAGGCTGGCGGGCGGGCGCCTTATTTTTGGGAAGAGGATTCAATGAAGTCATTGCGGCGGCCGGTGTTAAGATCGCTCCGACCAGGCAACAGGCAGGGAGCCGCCCGAAAAATGAAGGACAAGCTGTCCATGACGCGTGACACCAGCGTTCGGCCGGGCTTGCAGCGGGCCGTGCTGACGGCAGCGTTGGTCCTGGTGATGGCATTGGTTTTCATGGCCGATACGGTGACGGATTACGCCATTGCCTTCCCGGTTTTTTACTGTGCCGTAATTCTGGCTGCCATGCGTCTTCATGGCAGCCGGGTAGTGCTGGCCCTCTCATGGGTTTGCGTGGCGCTCACTATATTGAGTTTTCTGCTGACACGCGGCGGTGCCTAC
Source organism: Kerstersia sp. (assembly GCF_052103615.1). Taxonomy (NCBI): domain Bacteria; kingdom Pseudomonadati; phylum Pseudomonadota; class Betaproteobacteria; order Burkholderiales; family Alcaligenaceae; genus Kerstersia; species Kerstersia sp. The sequence goes on from NZ_JBQEKA010000045.1 coordinate 8,859, forward strand.
GAAATCGGCCTGATCAATTCGATTCTCAGCATCGTGGCCATAGGCGTCACGACCTGGCTGGCTCTGAAAATGGCGGCAGCGCAGCGTCAGGCGCGCACGTCCAAGGCACGCCTGGAACGCATGGCGCGTTCCAGCAGCATGGGTGAGCTGACCACGTCCATCGCGCATGAAGTCAATCAGCCGCTGGCGGCCATCAGCACCAGCGCTCATGCCTGCCAGCGTTGGCTGGCTATGGAGCCTCCCAATCTGGAGAAGGCGCGGCAGGCGGCAGGCCGCATCGTGGATGATGTGCACCGCGCCAGCGCCGTGATTGAACGGGTGCGCGCCTTGACGCGCGGCGAAGCGCCGGCGCGCGAACCGTTCGATTTGAATCATGCCGTGATCGAGGCTGCTGTGCTGATGCACGGTGAGTTCGACAGGCATGGGGTGGACTTGGTGCTGGCGCTGGCCGAGGAGTTGCCCGCGGCGCTGGCAGACCGGATCCAGATTCAGCAGGTACTGAGCAATTTGCTGCTGAACGCAGCGGAAGCCCTGGATCAGGCTGGTGTGCCCGAAGGGGCCGCGACTTTGAGCACGCGGCTGGAGCCAGACGGCAAACTGGCGGTGGCCGTAGCGGATAACGGGCCGGGGCTGGCCCCCGAGGAATTGGAACGGATCTTCGATGCGTTCTGGAGCACCAAGGAAAATGGCTTGGGCCTGGGGCTGGCGATCAGCCGTTCCATTGTCGAGGCCAACGGCGGCCGGATAGGCGTGCAGGCGCGGCCAGGCGGGGGCTTGATCTGCCAGTTCACGTTGGCGGCGGCGCCGCAGGGAGAAAACTGATGGAACGATCCGCCGAGAGCCTGGCGCAGCCGGTCATTCATATCGTGGACGACGACGCTTCCATGCGCCTGGCCCTGGAAGACCTGCTGGCGTCTGTCGGTTTGCAAGTGCGCAGCCACGGTTCAGTGGCTGATTTCCTGGCCAGTGAACGGCCGGATGCGCCTGGATGTCTGATTCTGGATATCCGCATGCCGGGGCAGAGCGGCATGGATTTCCACAGGCAGATGGAAAGCCATGATTTGCGTTTGCCGGTGATTTTCATCACGGGCCATGGCGATATTGCCATGGGGGTCGAAGCCATGAAAAATGGCGCGATCGAATTCCTGTCCAAACCATTTCGCGATCAGGATTTGCTGGATGCCATCCAGCATGGGCTGGAGCAGGATCAAACCCGCCGGGGCCGGGAGGCCGAGATGGCGCTGCTCTATGGCCATTGGGACGCGCTGACGGCGGGCGAACAGGCTGTCATGCGGGGTGTCGCCAGGGGTTTGCTGAATAAGCAGATAGCCGACGAGCTGGGCCTGAGCGAAGTGACAGTGAAAGTCAGGCGCGGCAACGTTATGAAAAAAATGCAGGCCCGCACACTGGCGGACCTGATACGCATGGCGGATCGTCTGGGCCTGTGAGCTCAGGGGAGCCGCCAGGGCGGCGCGCCCGTCGGCAGACCTGACGGAAAACTTAGCGGCAGGCGTTGATGGCGGCGCAGGTTTCCTGCGCGGCGCGGGCAGCGGCTTCACGCCAATCTTCATCACGGCTGGCATAGAGCACGGCGCGCGAGGAGTTGATCATCATGCCGGTGCCCCGGCTATTGAGCCCCGCCTTGACGGTTTTGGGGATATCGCCGCCTTGCGCGCCGATGCCGGGCACCAGCAGCGGAATATCATCACCGATACGCGCGCGCACGCGAGCCAGCTCTTCAGGGCGCGTTGCGCCCACTACCAGGCCGCACTGATGGTCGTCATTCCATTGCTGGCGCACGACGTCGGCAACACGCAGATACAGCGGGTCGCCATCACCGATCAGCAATTCCTGGAAGTCGGCGCCGCCGGAATTGGAGGTGCGGCACAGAACGATGATGCCCCGGTCTTTCCAGCGCAGATACGGCTCGACCGAGTCGGAACCCATATAGGGGCTGACGGTCACGGCATCGGCCTGGTAGCGCTCGAAGGCTTCCAGCGCGTAGTGTTCGGCCGTGGAGCCGATATCGCCGCGCTTGGCATCCAGCACCAGCACCTTGTCGGGATGGCGGCTGCGCAGATGTGCGCACAGGGCTTCGAGCTGGGTCTCCGCGCCGTGGGCGGCAAAGTGCGCGATCTGCGGTTTGAAGCCGCAGACATAAGGGGCAACCGCGTCGGCGATATCCCGGCAGAAACGGAAAATGGCATCGGGTTGCGCGCCCAGGGAATCAGGGAAGCGCTCGGGCAGGGGGTCCAGTCCGACCATCAGCAGGGAGTTGGAGCTGGTCCAGGCTTTTTCCAGTTTCTGGATGAAAGACATAGCAGGCGTAGAAATCCGTTAGGGTTGAAAAGAAATAGGCGCAAGCTTTGCCAGAGCGGCCAGGCCTGCCCGGTACCGGCGGACGCGGGCGTCTGCCGGCATCTTGCGCCGCGCGTCAGTGCAGCTTGACGCGGGAATGGGTGCGCCGTACCAGCAAGCGGGCCAGCGCCAAGGAGACTGTCCGGCTGACGCCGAGAATGGCGCGGTGATGCATCAAATGCAGGCTCATATACATCAGCCGGGCCAGCATGCCGCTTAGGAACAGGCCACGGCCGGTCAGCTTGCCCATCAGGCTGCCGACGCCCGCATCTTGTCCCAGTGAGACCAGCGAACCGTGATCTTCATAGAGATAGGGTTTGCCGTCGCTGGCCTCGCCTTTGAGCCGCGCGCTCAATTGCCGCGCCAGATAGCTGGCCTGCTGGTGGGCAGCCTGGGCGCGCGCGGGCACCAGCCGCCCTTCGGTCCAAGGGGCGGCGGCGCAGTCGCCCATGGCGTAGATATCAGGGTCGGGTGTGCGCAATTGCTCGTCAACCAGCACCTGGCCGGTGCGGTGCAAGGGCAGATCCAGTTTTTGCAGCAGGTCTGGCGCGCTGATGCCGGCTGCCCACAGGCACATGTCCGCATGGAAACGGCGGCCATCGCGCGTGGTGACTTCGCTGGTGCCGACGTTGGCCACCGCGCAGCCGGTCTCCACACGGATATCCAGGCTTTCCAGCCGTTCGGTGGCAGCCTTGGAAATGCGTTCGGGCAGCGCCGCCAGAATCCGCGGGGCGCTTTCTATCAGCGTGATCGCCAGGTCCAGCCTGGGATTGAAGGCCGACAGGCTGTAGGCGCTCACGACGCGGCTGGCTTCGCGCAATTCCACGGCCAGTTCCACGCCCGTGGCGCCGCCGCCGACAATCACCAGATGCAGACGGGTTTCCGGGTCGGTGGCCTTGGCCTGATCGACACGCAGCATGGCTTCGAGAATTTGCAGGCGGAAGGCTTCCGCCGCCTCGACGTTGTCCAGCGTGACAGCATGTTCCTGGGCGCCGGGCGTGCCGAAGAAGTTCGCCTTGCTGCCCACGGCCATGACGAGAATATCGTAAGGCACTTCGCGTGGCGGAATCAGCTCCCGGTGATCCGGGCCAGCGATGGCGCCGATCTTCAGCACCTTGCGTTCACGGTCGATGTCCAGCATCGGCCCGAGAATGAAGGAAAAATGGCAGATGTGCGCTAGCACCAGATAGGACAGGCCTTCCTGGTGGATATCCAGCGTGCCGGCGGCCACTTCATGCAGCGACGGTTTCCAGATATGGTAGGGCAGCGAATCTATGAGCGTGACGGCTTGCGGACCGTGGCGCCGCCCCAGGCGGGCTGCCAGTTCCAGGCCGCCGGCGCCGCCGCCGACGATAACAACGCGGGGAGGCGGAGAGCTGGCACTTTGGCGATGGGCTGTCATGGTGCGTGGCGTAGAGGAGAAAGGTTCATTCTAAGGCATCGCATCGGGCTTACTGCCAGAATCGCGTGGCCAGGATGGACAGCCAGACAATGCCGGTGAAGATCAGGGTCAGCATGACGGCTGCGCTGCCCAGATCCTTGGCGCGCCCCAGCAAGGGATGCCGCTCCACGCTAAGCGCATCGGCCAGCGCCTCAATGGCTGAATTCAGCAATTCGACGACCAGCACCAGCAGCACGACGCCGATCAGTAAAAAAACTTCGACGGTGTTGCGGCCCAGAAAGAACGCCGCTGGAATCAGCAGAACGGCCAGCGCCAGCTCCTGCCGGAAGGCGGCTTCGTATTTGATGGCGGCGCCGAAGCCCTGTAGCGAATAGCGCAGCGCATTGAAAATGCGGCGCAGTCCGCCACGGCTTTTGAATGGCGAATGTTGCTGGGGGGAGGGGGGCGTTTGCGTCACGGTGTGGCGGCCTCTTCAAGTGGCGGAGAACAGGCTGGCCGGTGCATTGCATGCCTGCGGCCGCCTGTCATGGGTGGCGTGGCAGTCATGCCTGCCGCGTCACCATGCGGGCGTGATTTTACGTGAAGCGGGTGACATCTGCGCTCTCAGGCGCTTCTTCACCTGCGCGGCAGGCGCTGCGTGTCTGTCCGTCTGCTGTTGCTCAAGCGTTGGGGCATAGAAAAACGCCCCGCCAGGGCAACCCGGCGGGGCGTTGATTGTGCAGCAGCAACCAGGGAAGGTGAGGCTTCCCCCGGTTGCGGCAGACAGGGGCTTAGAAGCCCATGCCGCCCATGCCGCCCATGTCGGGCATGGCCGGCGCAGCCGGCTTGTCTTCGACGATTTCGACCACAGCGGCTTCAGCGGTCAGCAGCAGGCTGGCGATCGAAGCAGCGTTTTGCAGCGCATTGCGGGTCACCTTGGTGGGATCCAGCACGCCTTGCTCAACCAGGTCGGCGTATTCGCCGGTGGCGGCGTTGTAGCCGTAGTTGGCCTTGCCGTTCAGCACGGTGTTGACGACCACGCTGGCTTCTTCGCCGGCGTTTTCGACGATGGTGCGCAGCGGGGCTTCGATGGCACGCAGGATCAGTTGGATGCCGGCGTTCTGGTCAGGCGTATCGCCCTTCAGTGCAGCCACGGCTTGCTTGGCGCGCAGCAGAGCCACGCCGCCGCCAGCCACCACGCCTTCTTCCACTGCGGCGCGGGTAGCGTGCAGGGCGTCTTCAACGCGGGCCTTCTTTTCCTTCATTTCCACTTCGGTGGCAGCACCGACGCGGATCACGGCCACACCGCCAGCCAGCTTGGCCACGCGCTCTTGCAGCTTTTCGCGGTCGTAGTCGGAGGAAGCTTCCTCGACTTGCAGGCGGATTTGCTTGACGCGGGCTTCGATGCTGGCAGCAGCGCCGGCACCGTCGATGATGGTGGTGTTTTCCTTGCCCACTTCGATGCGCTTGGCTTGGCCCAGCTCTTCCAGCGTGGCCTTTTCCAGCGACATGCCGGTTTCTTCGGAGATCACCGTGCCGCCCGTCAGGATGGCGATGTCTTCCAGCATGGCCTTGCGGCGGTCGCCGAAGCCAGGCGCCTTGACGGCGGTGGTCTTCAGGATGCCACGGATGTTGTTGACCACCAGAGTCGCCAGGGCTTCGCCCTCGACGTCTTCAGCGATGATCAGCAGCGGACGGCTGGACTTGGCAACTTGCTCCAGCACCGGCAGCAGGTCACGGATGTTGCTGATCTTCTTGTCGTAGATCAGGATGAAAGGATCATCCAGGGCGGCAACTTGCTTTTCCTGGTTGTTGATGAAGTAGGGCGACAGATAGCCGCGGTCGAATTGCATACCTTCGACGACGTCCAGCTCGTTTTCCAGCGACTTGCCGTCTTCGACGGTGATGACGCCTTCCTTGCCGACCTTGTCCATGGCGTCAGCAATGATCTGACCGACGGAAGCGTCGCTGTTGGCCGAGATGGAACCGACCTGGGCAATTTCCTTGCTGGTCGTGATGGCCTTGCTCTGGCTCTTCAGTTGCTCGACGATGGCGATGACAGCCTTGTCGATACCGCGCTTCAGGTCGATGGGGTTGAAGCCGGCGGCAACGTACTTCAGGCCTTCTTGAACGACGGCCTGGGCCAGCACGGTGGCGGTGGTGGTGCCGTCACCGGCGTTGTCGTTGGTGCGCGAAGCGACATCCTTGACGAGCTGGGCGCCGATGTTCTCGAACTTGTCTTTCAGTTCGATTTCCTTGGCGACGGAAACGCCGTCCTTGGTCACCAGCGGGGCGCCGAAGGAGCGCTCCAGCACGACGTTGCGGCCTTTCGGGCCCAAAGTGGTCTTAACAGCGTTGGCGAGAACGTTGACGCCGCGGACGATGCGCACACGGGCGTCGTCACCGAACAGAACTTGCTTGGCAGCCATTGTGATATTCCTTACTAGAAGTCGGTATGGGGTGGGTCAGGCGCAGGGCCGGCTTACTGAATCACGGCAAGGACTTCGTCCTCGCGGATGACCAGCAACTCTTCGCCATCAACCTTGACGGCCTGGCCGGCGTACTTGCCGAACAGAACCTTGTCGCCGACCTTCAGATCGACCGGCAGCACCTTGCCGTCTTCGGTTTTCTTGCCGGGGCCGACGGCCAGGACTTCGCCTTGGTCGGGCTTTTCGGCAGCGCTCTCGGGAATCACGATCCCGGAGGCAGTCTTGCGTTCGTTGTCCAGACGCTTGATGATCACGCGATCATGCAGGGGACGCAGGGCCATGAAGAACTCCTGTATATCTAGCTAAGGTTTGAATGAGGTAACAACAACAAAACCAATGTGGTCATGCAAGGGCCGGAAAGCTGTTAGCACTCGACGGCCTTGAGTGCTAATTATAAGGACGGCTTTGCATTTTTCAAGGGGGCGTTTCCAGAGGAAAATACGCGGGCAGGCTCAGAGGCGCGCTGGAGCAGGGTGACAGGCGCGGCAGACAAGAAAAGATATTTCGTACAGGCAAACATGATTCTTCAGGCTCCCGTTTCCATTCAGGCGCAACTGTCACGCACGCTGGCGGCCTTGAAACAGCATCTGGGCGGGTCCGTTCGCGCGATCCATTTGTTTGGTTCGGCGGTGGATGGCGGCCTCAAACCCTTGAGTGACATAGACCTGCTGGTGACGGTCGATGAGGCACCCGGCGCCTTGCGCCGTAAGGCCTTGATGCGCGATTTGCTGCTGATATCCGCTTTCCCGGGCACGGATCCCGAACGCCGGGCGCTGGAAGTGACGGTGCTGGCGCAAGAGGATGTGTTGCCCTGGCGTTATCCGGCGCGGCGGCAAATGCAATTCGGCGAATGGCTGCGGGCCGATCTTGAGGCGGGCGTGTTCGAGCACGCCATGGCAGACCCGGATCTGGCGATTTTGCTCACCAAGGTCAGGCGGCACAGCCTGGCACTGCATGGCCCGGCGGCCCAGCGTTTTTTCGATCCGGTCCCTGCCGGGGATGTCCGGCATGCCTTGCTGCAAACCCTGGCGCAGTGGCAAGACGAGGCAGACTGGGCCGGGGATGAAAGCAATATCGTTCTGGCCCTGGCGCGCATTTGGTACACCTCTGTGACCGGAGATATTGCGGCCAAGGATGTTGCCGCAGAGTGGGCCTTGCAGCGGGTGCCGCAGCCGCACAAGCCTGTCCTGGTGGCGGCGCGGGATGGATACCGGGGCCTGGCGGCGGCAGATCTGGCTGCCTGCTCGCAGGAGCGGGCGGCGTTGCTGGCCTATATCCGGTCGTGTGTGGAGGACGGGCCGCGCTGAGCGGCAAGAGCGGCAGGCCGGCGTCATCGCCAGTAAATAGCCGGCAATGAGCAAGCGGCTATGAGCAGCAATGTGCAGCGGCAGGAATGAGGCCGGGCGTTATGTTGTGGGCGAGATGTTGTTCCTGTGCACAGGAGACCTGATTTATCCAATGGGAAGCATTATCATAAGCACCTGATTCTTTATCCAATTCGGCAGGTCAGTCATGATTCCAGGTTCCACGGCAGGCAAGGATGCCTTGCAGGCGCTCTATGCCAGCCATTATGGCTGGCTGGTCGGCTGGTTGAAACGCCGTGTGGAATCGCCGATGGACGCCGCTGATTTCGCCCAGGACACCTTTGTGCGCCTGCTGGCGCGAGAGCGCCCGCTGGATCAGGACCGCGAACCCCGCGCCTTGCTGGCCCATATCGCCAAGGCCTTGCTGGTCGATCATTGGCGTCATCGGGCTGTCGAACAGGCTTTTCTCGATGCCCTGATGGCACAGCCTGAGCCGCTGGTGTCCTCGCCGGAAGAGATCGCGCTGGTGCGGGAAGCCCTGATGCGCATAGACGCCATGCTGGCGAGCATGCCGGAGAAAACCCGCGTGATCTTTCTGCTGTCCCGCATTGATGGCCTCAAGTACGCAGAGATAGGCGAACGCTTGGGTATGGCGGAAATTACCGTCAAGCGGCATATGCGCCGGGCCTGGATTGCCTGCCTGGAGCTGGCGTGAGCAGCAGCGCGATGCCGGCTCAGCAGGGCAGCGAAGGCGAGATTCCCGGCAGTGTGCTGGGTGAAGCGGCCGATTGGCTGATGCGCATGCAGGAAGGCGATTTGAACCGCCAGGAAATCAGGCATTTCCAGGCCTGGTGCCAGCGCAGCGCCCACCATGCCGAAGCCTGGCGCCGCGTGCAGGCGGTGCTGGGCACTTTCACGCAGGTGCCCGATACCTTGGGGCGGCGTTTGATTCCTGAACTGGCCGCTGGCGCCCGGCGGCGCCAGCGCGGAAGACGCCAGATCCTGGCGGGGCTGGGGGCGCTGGCTATTGTGGGGCCTGCTTCCTGGATGATGGTGCGGCGGGTTCAGCCGCACTGGGATTGGTCGGCGGACTACCGGACGCGCATTGGCGAGATCCGAGAGCTGGTGCTGCCGGATGGCAGCCTGGTCGTGATGAATACAGGCAGCGCGATTGCGCTGCAATTCAGTGAAGCGGAACGCCGCGTGAATTTGCTGGCAGGCGAAGTCATGATCCAGACGCGTCCGGATACCCAGGCACGCGCCCGGCCGTTTCTGGTGCAGACGGCGCAAGGCACCGCCCAGGCGCTGGGCACGCGCTTCAGCGTGCGGACAGGGGATGGCGTGACCCGGGTGGAAGTGTTCGAAGGCCGGGTCATGGTGCGGCGCACGGATGGCGATGAACCGCTGGCGGTATTGCCGCCAGGGCAGGCCTTGACCTTCTCGCGCGACGGCGAACAGCAGGCCGAGGCGGTGGATGAAACCGCTTTGATGTGGCGTAACGGCATGCTGCTGGTGCGCGATCTGCCCTTGCAGGCTTTGCTGCAAGAGCTGGGGCGTTATCGCAATGGTTTGCTGCGGTGCTCGGAAGGCGCTGCCAATCTGCGCGTGTCAGGAGCCTTCCCGCTGCTGGATACCGATGCCAGCCTGGCATTGCTGACCGAAACCTTGCCGGTCAAAGTGCTGCGGCGCACCCGTTATTGGGTCACGGTTGTCCTGGATGCCGAAGAGGCCTGAACGGCACCCGCGAGTTCGGCGGATGCCGCTGGCATGGCGGGCCAGCAGCAGGGAAAATGAAAAAATAACAAACAAGAGTGATACCTGTTTTCTTTTCATCCGGTAATTGAGGTGAAGGAGTGCGTGCTGCGTCAGGCAGCCAGGCGCTTCCATGCACCAGGGATGAAACGTGAACAAGTTGTTAATTGCAGAACAGGGGCGGCCGGGCCTGAGGCCAGGGGCGGCAGGCCATGTCCAGGCTGATGCGCTGAGCCGCGCGCCGGCCTATCTAGCGTATCTCCAGACCAGGCATGCTCTGGCCAGCCGGCTGGGGCATGTGTTGCTGGGGCTAAGCGTCACGGCGCTGGCGGGCGGCCAGATGGATGTCCGGGCGCAGGGCATGGCCGCTGCGGCGGCAGCACCCAGCCACCGTTATGCCATTCCGGCGGATTCGCTCAGCAATGTCTTGGCTGAGTTTGCGGCCCGCGCTGGCGTGGCCTTGTCGTTTGATCCCGCCATGCTGGATGGCCTGCGCAGTTCGGGTTTGCAGGGCGAGTTCAGCGTGGTTCAGGGCTTTGGCCGCATTCTGGCGGGCACCGGTTTCGAGGTTGAGCGCCGCGCCAATGGCTATGCGGTGAAACGTTCCCCGCAAGCCAGCGTGTCCGAACTGGAAACGGTGATCGTGCAGGGGGAGCACCGGCCCCAGGATGAGGTCTATCGGACGGCGGCCTCGGTCAGCTATCTGTCGCGTGATGACATCGAGCGCTTTCGCGGCACCTCCATCGGCGATATTTTCCAGGGCACGCCTGGCGTGCTGGTGGGTGAAAACCGCAACTCGGGCGGCCTGGATGTGAATATCCGCGGCATGCAGGGGCAAAGCCGGGTGCCGGTGCTGGTGGATGGCGCGCGCCAGGAAACCACGGTCTATCGCGGCTACTCCGGCGTATCGTCCCGTTCGTATGTGGATCCCGACCTGATCGGCGGCATAGAAATCAGCAAAGGCCCGGTCAATGGCGTGGGCGGCGTGGGGGCGACTGGCGGCGTGGTGGCCATGCGTACCATCAATGCGGATGACATCATCCGTGACGGCAAGGATTGGGGCATACGCGTGCGCGGCAGCACCTCGGGCAACAGCAGCGCCGCGCCCGCACCGGGAACGGCCGGCGGGGTGCAGAACACCGGCAAGTTTCATGACAATTGCGCCGTACCTTCCGTGTGCGGCGGCCAGTTTGCCATGCCGGATAGCCACCGGACGGAAAGCGCTTTTGACCGGCCAGCCTTGCTCGACCCCTACAGCTATGCCGCCAGCATCGCCGGAGCCTGGCGCACTGAATCGCTTGATCTGGTGGCCGCATACTCCAAGCGCCGGCAGGGCACTTACTATGCCGGCAAACATGGCCCGACGCCTGAGCTGACGTATGCCAAAGAGTCCGAGCCGTTTCTGGATAAGGTCACCATCGGCTATCAGGGCGCCACACGCTTCTATGGCGGCGAACAGGTCATCAACAGCAATAGCAACAGTGATTCACAACTGCTGAAAGGCAAGCTGCGCCTGCCTGCGGACCAGCAGGTCGAACTGAGCTACTTGCGTTATCACAGCGAGTACGGCGAGTTGATGCCCTCGCAGTTGCTCTGGTTCGACAAAATCCGCCAGACCAGCAACAGCGAAGTGACCGCGCAGACCGCCACCGCGCGCTATGAGTGGGATCCCGCAGACTCGTCACTGATTCACCTGAAAACCGGTGTCTGGTACACCCATACCGACAGCGTCAACCGGAATTATTCGGATGAACTCGGGCAAGTCGTCCAGGAAAAAGACCCGGAAAAAGAACGCTACAAACGCTTTGGCGCTGACCTGTCGAATGAATCGCAGTTTACGTTTCTGGGGGAGCACCGCCTGAATTACGGCGGCTCTTACCAGCGCGAGGATATCGGCCTGGTGCAGCCGGGTGTCGAGGCGCTCTACGCCTCGGGCCGTTCCGGCTATCGCCACGAAACCAGTCTGTTTGTGGACTGGAACTGGCAACCCGCGCCGGAATGGAATCTGAACGCCGGGCTGCGCTATCAGCGGGCGCGTAGCCACGATAACAAGCGCATGGTGGCGCGCCATACCGAGATTTGCACGTCGGTTGGGGCTGACGGGCGCTGCGAAGGGGGAAAAGTTGCGGTGCCGCCCGAGCAGTGCGGCTGGACTGGGCCTTGCGACCATCCTCAATACTATGACGTGCGCACCAGCGGCACTTCGCCTATTTTCAGCGTGAGCTGGGAGCCATGGATGAATGGGCTGCAGTTTTATTCCCGCCATGCGGAAGCCTATCGCATGCCCAGCCTGTTTGAGTCCACCCGGGGTTGGTCGGCTGCGCCGCTCCAGGATGTGGCCCTGAAGCCGGAACATGCCATCAACCGGGAGGTTGGCATGAATCTGCTGACCGAAGGGGTGCTGGCCAGCAATGACAGGCTGGCGGCAAAACTGGCGTATTTCCGCAATCACACCAAAAACTATCTGACCCGCACTTTCCCCAATACCTGGGAAGATTCGGGCGAAGATTTTGTCATGCGTAACGTGGAAAGCGTCAAGGTGCGCGGCATGGAAGCAACCCTGGATTATGACGCGGGCTGGGTTTACACACGCTTGTCCGGGACGCGCTACAACTTTGTCGAAGTCTGCCAGATTGGCGGCAGCAACCGTATTCACGAGTGCACGGATTACGGCCTGGCCACTTCCTATTTCAACGACATGATCCCGCCCAAGTGGCATGCCAGCCTGCAATTGGGCACTCGCCTGTTCGAAGGCAAGCTGGATGTCGGCGCGCGGGTCACCCTGATGGGCAAGCGTAATCAAGTGCCGCGCTTCAACAACGACACCGCCCGTGGTTTCGTCCAGCCGGTGCAGTGGCATGCCTATCAATTGGTTGATGTCTATGCCAGCTATCGCTTCAGCGATGCTTTTTCGGTCGATTTCAATATCGACAACCTGACGGATCAGTACTACCTGGACCCGCTTAGCCTGGGCCTGGTGCCTGCGCCTGGCCGCACGGCGCGGCTGGGCGTGACCATGAATTTCTGAGGCCCGGCGCCTGATGGCCGTGCTGTCTTTCCTTTAACAGAGACACTTATGAAACTACAGAGTTATTTTGTGATGCTGAGCTTGCCCGTCGCGCTTGCCGCGTGCGGAGGCGGTGGCGGTGATGACGGTCCGTCACGCACGGCCCCCGTTGCCAAGGCGGGCGCGGCCCAGACGGTGAAAATGGGCAGCGTCGTGACGCTGGATGGCGGTGCGAGCGTCAATGGTTCGGAGGGAGGCGCGCTGGTTTACGCCTGGTCCATGACACAGCAGCCGCCGGGCAGCGGCGCAATCCTGAGCGCCGCCGATGTCATGCAGCCCCGTTTTACCGCGGATATGCCGGGTCATTACAAGGCAAGCCTGACGGTCAGTGACAATACCGGCGCCAGCGTGCCGGATACGGTGACCATTACGGCGACGACGGATGTGCCGGTTGCCATTATCGAAGCGCCGGGCCAGGCCAACCTGGGGCAAACTGTCATTCTGGATGGCAGTGGCAGTGTTGCGCCGACCGGATCCACGGGCAGCTTGCAATATCAGTGGACGCTCGTGGCGCCCGAGGGCAGCCAGGCCGTCCTCAATAATGCCGCCGCTGCCAAACCCAGCTTTGTCGCAGATAAGGAAGGGCGCTATCAGGTGACCTTGAGCGTGAGCCATAATGGCCAGGCCAGTGAGCCGCGCCAGCTGGAAGTGAATATCAAAACCACCAACCGGCCGCCTGTTCCGGTTGCCAAGGTTCTGACGGCAGGAGGCGCGGCGGTAACCCCCACCAATGACGAACCACCTTACCGGTACCAATTCGAGCGCGGTGTGCCGGTGGTGCTGGATGCCAGCGCATCGACCGACCCCGATGGCGACAAGCTCAGCTACCGCTGGTATCTGTTCCATAACAGCCCGGGCGCCGGTTACAGCGTGATTGGCCTCTCGCAGCCGCAGGCTTCCCGCCAATCACCCGAGCAAGTCTTTGCGGGTGAAAAAATGACCTTTACGCCGGATGTGTCGGGCGATTGGTCGGTTCAGCTGATTGCGTTTGACGGGACGACAACAGCCGATACCTCTGTCAAGTTCAAGACCACCAAGCCTGCGGGCGTGCCCAATAGCAAACCGGTGGCCCGTCTCCTGCCGCCGGAGGCGCCTCGCGATATCCAGCGAAGCTCGGACCCGGTCTGGCTGTCACCGGTATCTTATGACGCGGATGGCGAAGCACTGACTCATTATTTCCGCTGGGTGGAAACGCCCGCCGATTTCACGCCTCCCGATCTTTCCGAACAGCATTCATTCATGTCGTTTACGCCGACGAAGCTGGGCAAATATGTCATCGAACTGATTTCCGAGGAAGCCGGCGGCTCGAAATTGCGCAGCGATCCTGAATTGACGGAGTTGACGGTCAAGGATGCGCCCAACCGCGCGCCGACGGCCATCACAACGCTCAAGATCCAAACCGTGCTGATAGGCGACAGGCTGGTGTTTGATGCGACAGGCAGCGCGGACATGGATGGTGACGAACTGTTTTACCAGTGGACCTTGATAGATCGCCCCGACGGCAGCAAGGCTGTGCTTCAGAACAGCGACAAGATCGCGAGTCATGTGGTGACGGATAAGCCGGGCATCTATATGGCTACCCTGGTGGTGACGGATAGCAAAGGCGCGCGTTCCAAGGCCAGTTATGTGATGTACGCCAGGGGCCAGGCCAAGTCCAAGAATAATCCGCCAGTGGTCGCCGCCGCCGGACAGTGCGTGGATGGCAGCTTTCATAACAAATATACGGTTTGCCCTGATTTCGCGCTGGGATCCGAAGATCAGCCCATTGTGGCGGGTGTCCAGGTGAGGCTCCAGGCAAATGGCGTCATAGACCCTGATAGCGACAATCTGTACCACCTGTGGTCGCTGGAACAGCCAGAAGGCAATGAGTCTGCGGATGCAATCCTGAGCCAGTCAGGCTTGATCAAGGTGGAGAAACCGGGCAGGTATACGGCCACTTTTGTCACCAGCGATGGCATGGCTCGCTCCGAACCTGTGGTGAAGCACTTCAAGGCCGTTGAACGCCAGAACTTCCCGACGCTGCTGCTGGAATTCAATGCGACGGGCGCGAAGCCGGAGGCGGCGCAGCCGGGTTCCGACAATGTCCGTATTCAACAGGCCTTGCCGCACAGCCATCAGATTTATACGAACTTCAATGCGGCCAGCAACTGGAATAAGTCCTTGTTCTATACGTTGACGGCCTTTGGCGGGGACTACACCGTGACCGGCCTGGGAACGTCCCAGAGCGGCGATGGGACGGGGGAT
>NZ_JBQEKA010000046.1:0-22956 GCF_052103615.1 Kerstersia sp.
GGTTTAACGGAGGGAGGGGCGGCGCAACAGGGCAAAATGGCCGGTATGATGTAATGGCTGCTGTCATTGTTGCGCCCCTTTTTTGCGCTCCTTCTTGCTGCGGATCTTGCCCGCTATCCTGACCATGATCCAGACCGCTCGCCTAAGCCTGCGCCCGTTTGCGGCAGCCGATGCCAATGAGGCATTTGCCTGCATGACGCCCACGCTGACCCGCTATATGGCATTTGAGCCTCCTGCCTCAGCGGCGGTGTTCGAACTGATCTGGCGCCAATGGTTATGGAAAATCGCCGAAGGCAGTGATTTTGTCTTTACGATCCGCAGGCTGGCCGATGGGCAATTCATGGGGTTGGCGGGTTTGCACCGGACGGCGGAGCCAGAGCCGGAACTGGGCATCTGGATCCGGGAGGATGCGCACGGGCAAGGCTATGGCGGCGAAGCCGTGGCCGCAGTCGCAAGCTGGGGCGCGCAGCGTTTGCCTGTTGCGGCCTTTATCTATCCGGTTGCCGAGGAAAATCATGCCAGCCGGCGAATTGCGCAAGCCTTGGGCGGCACCGTGTTTGCCAGCGAAAGCACCCCTAAATACCAGGCCGTGATTTACCGGATTCCGCGTCCGGAGCCGCATCAGGAATAAGCCTGAAAACGCCTCAAAACCTCAGGGGCGGCCACGGTTTGCCGTGCGTGGCGGCAGGCCTGCGCGGGTAAATCCCGATTCGGCGGGCAGCCCTGTTGGCTTCAAGTTGCCGTAGCGTCATGCAGTACGCTATTTGTTTGGCCGGGCCTGTCGCGCCGGCACGGTTTGCCTGGAGCTTGCATGACCGCCATGATTGTTTCCGATTTCAGCGTGGATACCGCATTGGGCCGGCTCGCCGCCCGCCAGTGGGAGCCGGCGGACACTGGCCGTACCTTGGCCCCCATCGTCATGCTGCATGATTCCCTGGGCAGTATTGCCTTATGGCGGGACTTCCCGGAACGCCTGGCTGCTGCCGCAGGCAGGCGGGTGATTGCCTATGACCGCTTGGGCTTCGGCGGCTCCGACCCGCATCCGGGGCAGCTGTCCATGGACTATGTGCAGGATGAATCACGCACGTTTTTGCCCCAGGTATTGGCGCAGGCCCAGGCTGATGCATTTCTTGCGCTAGGCCATAGTATTGGCGGCTGCATGGGAATTGCCAGCGCGGCCCAGCATGCCCGCTGTCAGGGGTTGATTACGATCGCGGCGCAGGCTTATGTGGATGAACGCATTGTGGCGGGCATTGTTGATGCCAGGAATATGTTCAGGGATCCCGCCCAGTTTGCGCGCCTGGAGAAATACCATGGCGCCCAGGCGCGCTGGGTGCTGGATTCCTGGGCGGATACCTGGACGTCCCCGGATTTTTCCAGCTGGAATATGGGGGCGGAATTGCCGCAAGTGCGATGCCCGGCGCTGGTGCTGCATGGCGACCGTGACGAGTACGGTTCACTGGCCCAGCCCCAGCGTATCGCTGACAGTATTCAGGGGCCGGTGACTTTCCGGGTGCTGGAAGATTGTGGCCATATTCCCCACCGGGAAAAACCGCAGGTCTTGCTGGCAGCCATCACTGCGTGGCTGCAAGACCTGCCTCCCGCGTAACAAGTGACACGGGGGCTGCCGGGCTGTCAAAAACGCTCAGGACTGATTTTTCATGGCACTGCCGGTTCAGCCGGCAGTGCCATGATGGTTTATGGGCCCAGGTTTTGGGCAGCGCCGTCGCCGGTCATTCAGTGTTTTGATGTTCAAGCGGGTACTTATGTTCATCTGGTGAATTATTTTTCCTGCCAGAACCTGGCGGGAAGCTAGGGTTATTCCCAGTTCTGTGTTTACCAGGTGAACGCATTAAGGATTTCGATTGCTCTGCGCTGGGCGAGTGTGTGTAATCCACCGAACCTGCCGGACAGACCGATCTGTTAGAAAAAAAACAGTTGGATCGCGCGGCAGGGCACCGGGGGCAGGCAAAGCGCCGCCCAGGCAAAGCCAGGCCCGGTAGCCCATCAAAATACGGAGATAAAGATGAAACGAATTCTCATGGCGGCAGTCTGTTCCCTGTCGATGGCATGCGGAACGGCAGCACTGGCCCAAGCCAAACCCACGACCTTGAAGTTTTCCAATTTCGCTGGCCCGACGGCCTATCTGACCAAGGGAATGTTCGAGCCGCTGATCAAGGACATTGAAGCGGATTCGCAAGGCACGCTGAAAATCCAGCTGTATTCCGGCGGTTCGCTGGTCAAGGCCGAGGATACTTTTGACGCTGTGCGCCGGGGCCTGGTGGACATGGGCTGGGGGGTGACGGGCTATACCCCGGGCCGCTTCAAGGTTGCCGATATCCCGGAGATTCCGTTTCAGGCGCAAACCTTGCGCGAAGCATCGACCGGTGTTTGGCGCCTGTATGAAGAAGGCCTGATGGATGGTTTTGACGATGTGAAAGTGTTCGCGCTGGTGTCGTCGGGCATTTTGACGGCGCACGGCGTCAGCGAAATCAAGTCGCTGGATGATTTCAAGGGCCAGCGCATCCGCGCGGCCGGCCCGTTGGCCAGCGCCTCGGTGGAAGCCCTGGGCATCATCCCGGTCGGCCTGCCTGTGCCGCAGACGGCGGAAAACCTGTCCAAGAAGACGCTCAGCGGCAGCCTGAATGACTGGAACGCGGTCTATACCTGGCAGGTGCTGGATTTCGTGCCCTATCACATCGACGTGCCCATGGGGTCCAGCACGGTGTTCCTGGTGATCAATAAACGCGCGTACGACCGCCTGGCGCCGGAAGCCAAAGCGGCGCTGGAAAAACATGGCGGCGCCAATTTTGTTGGCCGCTGGTCCGAAGGCCTGGGGGGCGAAAACGAACGCCTGAAGCAACTGTTGCAGCAGAATCCCGCGCATACCATCGTGACGCCTGACGCGGCGGATGTGGAACGCTGGACGGCAGCCGTGCAGCCGGTGATCGAGAAATGGGTGGGCAGCGTGCCGCAGGGCGAGCGCGTTTGGGAAGTCTATACCGAAGCCCTTGAATCGCAACGCGGAGCGCAATAAGCATGAGCTCGGCCAATATCGCGGAAATTCCCGCCAAGGCTGATTGGCAGGACCAGCTCTGCAAAGTCATGGCCTGGGCAGCGCTGACGCTGCTCCTGGCCGTGTCGGCCGGGACGCTGGTGGATATCATCCTGCGCGCTTTCACGCCATACACGGTGCGCGGCCTGTTTGAATTGAACGGTTTGTTCATGGCCATTATCGTGGCCGGATTCTCCGGGCTGGTATTCGTGCGCCATCTGAACATCCGCATGGATGTGATGAAGGCGGTCGCAGGCAGTAATCAGACGGCAGTGCGTCTGTTGTGCGAATTGGCGGAGGTCGCGGTATTTGGCTGGCTGGCCGTCGTGCTGCTGTTTCGTGCGCTGGATGCCCACGAGTATGGCGAGAAAACGATGGTGGTGGGTTGGCAAACGGCCGGCTGGTGGGCAGCGGCCGGTGTGCTGATGTCGATTGCCGCCTTGACGGTGCTCATTCAGGTCGTGCAGCGCTGGTATGCCTTGCTGCGCCATCGCGGCTATGCGCAGCCGGGTTTCTGGCGCGGCGCGCTGGTGACGGCTGGCACGATTGCTGTGTGCGCCGTACTGACCGTGCTGTTCATCAATGAAGACAGCAGTCCGGGCATGCAGGCGAGCATGGCCTTTCTGGTGCTGTATCTGCTGATTGCGGCACAGATCCCCATCGGGGTGTCGCTGGCCATGGTCGGTGTGGCCAGCCTGGCTCTGACGCTGGGTGGCGAACAGGCGCTGGTGGTATCGCAGAATGAAGTGGGCCGCGCCCTGACGAGTATGGATATGGCGGCCATTCCGCTGTTCCTGCTGATGGGCAATTTCGCCACCTGGGCGGGGCTCTCCGGGGATATTTTCAATTCCGGCACGGCGTTGCTGGGTTCGCGCCGCGGTGGCCTGGCCATGGCCTCGGTGCTGGGGTGCGGTGGCTTTGGCGCGATCTGCGGTTCGTCGATTGCCACCACGGCTACCTTCGGCAAGGTCGCCTTTGTGGAAATGGAGCGCCGCAATTACGCGCATAGTCTGGCGGCAGGCTGTATTGCCGCCGGCGGCACGCTGGGCGCTTTGATTCCGCCATCGGTGGTGCTGATCGTCTATTGCGTGGTGGTGGAGCAATCCATTCAGGTCGCGTTCCAGGCGGCCTTGATTCCAGGACTGCTGGCCTTGACGATGTATATGCTGGCCATCTTCATTTCTGTGCGGCTCAAGCCCAGTCTGGCGCCCGACGTTGAAAAATTCGACTGGCAGGTGGCGCGCGCGGCCATGATCAAGGCCTGGCGGCCGGTGCTGCTGTTCGCGCTGGTGCTGGGCGGGCTGTATGGCGGCATGTTCACCACGCAGGAGGCTGCCTCTGTTGGCGCCTTGCTGGCATTTGTGTTTGCCGTGGGCACCAAGGGTTTCACGCTGGAGAAGTTCAAGGCTTCGCTGATTGATACGGCGATCAATGCCGGCGCCATTTATGTGATCTTCATTGGTGCGAATATTTTCGCCAGTTTCATGAGCTTCACGGATATCACCCAGCTGGTCTTGAGCCTGGTGGATATCAATGTCATGCCGCATTGGCTGATCCTGTGCGGGCTGGTGCTGTTCTATCTGCTGCTGGGAACGGTGTTCGATACGCTGGCCGCCGTGCTGGTGACCACGCCGCTGGTGGTGCCCCTGATTGTCGGCATGGACTATGACCTGATCTGGTGGGGCGTCGTGACCTTGTCGCTGGTTGAAATCGGCATGATTACGCCGCCGCTGGGC
Source organism: Kerstersia sp. (assembly GCF_052103615.1). Lineage (NCBI taxonomy): Bacteria > Pseudomonadati > Pseudomonadota > Betaproteobacteria > Burkholderiales > Alcaligenaceae > Kerstersia > Kerstersia sp. Next base: position 4,792 of record NZ_JBQEKA010000046.1, read on the forward strand.
ATGAACGTATTCGTCATGCGCAGTGTGGTGGGGGACCGTTTGCCGCTGGCCACCATCTTCCGCGGCGTGACGCCGTTCCTGATGGCGGATCTGGTTCGCATCATCCTGCTGACAGTATTCCCCATGATTACCATGTGGCTGCCTGGCCTCTTGAGCAGCAGTTGAGGAGCAAATTATGAGTGAAAATCGTATCGCCCTGGTGACTGGCGCGGCTGGCGGCATTGGCCAGTCGGTTTGCCGGACATTGGCGCAGCAGGGCTTGCAGGTCGTCCTGGCCGACTTGGATGCCGCGCCCTTGCAGGCGCTGGCAGCGGCTTTGCCCGGCCACGGCCACCGCACCGCAAGCGTGGATATCAGCAATATGGCTTCGGTGGAGTCTTTGTTCGCCCGCCTGCGTGATGAAGGGGTGCAGTTGTCCGTGCTGGTGAACACGGCGGCGGTCTCGCCTGTTGGTGAGGGCGGCGCGGTGATAGACGTGCGCAACACGACCCCGGAACTGTGGGAAAAAGTGTTTGCGGTCAACGCTTTCGGCACCTATGCCGTATGCCGGGCGTTCGTGATGCAGGCCGATGCATCCATCCAGCACGGCCGCATCATCAATTTCGCCTCGACAGCGGCACAACTGGGCGGTTACCGCTCTTGCACCGCCTATGTGGCCAGCAAGGCCGCCGTCATTGCGTTCACCAAGGCGCTGGCGCGTGAAATGGCGCCCTTGAACATTACCGCTAACGTGGTGGCGCCCGGCCTGATTGATACGCCCATGCTGCGCACGCGCCTGGACCGCAAGGATGATGCGGGGGCCGTGGGCCTGGTGCCGCTCGCGCGCGTGGGCCAGCCGGACGAAGTGGCGGCGGCCGTGACCTATCTGGTGAATCCGCTGGCGGCCTATGTGACGGGCAGCACGCTGGACGTCAACGGCGGCTATTACATGGTCTGAGGGGGCTGGGATGAAAATCTGGCATCAGTCTAGCGTGGATCTGGACAACTATCCGGTTTACCGGGAATCGCTGGCGCGGCACTATGCGCTCATTGCCAATCCCGGAACGGAAATCGTCCTGCATGGCGTGCCCGAAGCCATGTGGCACGGGAAATCGCCCAGCGAGGTGATGAAAGTGCCATACGCCTATCACAAGGCCATGAGCCGGCAATTGCTGCATAACGTGTACCGCGCCGAACAAGAGGGCTATGACGCCTTCGTGATCGGTACCTATACCGAACCCTTGCTGCGCGAGTGCCGTTCGCTGGTCGATATTCCGGTGATTTCCATGCCGGAAAGCACGGTGCTGATTTCCTGTTCCATGGCGCAGCAGATCGGCCTGGTGACCTTGAACGAGGAAAACCAGTGGTTCCTGAAAAATGCCATGCAGCGCCATCGTCTGGAAGCGCGCATCAGCGGCATTTATGTCATTGAACCGCAGTTGCCCGAACGCGCCATCGAGCAGGTGTTCCTGGAGCCGGACGATTACATTGCTGCTTTCACGGCAACGGCGCGGCGCGCCATTGCCGCAGGGGCGGACCTGATTGTGCCCGCCGAAGGGCTGGTGGCAGAAGTGCTGGCGGCCAATGATATTTATGAGATTGACGGCGTCAGTGTGCTGGATGGCGTGGGCGCGCCCTTGTCCTATGCGGAAATGCTGGCCAAGCTGCACCGGTTGACCGGCCTGCATGCGGGCCGGCGCTGGCATTACATCAAACCCAGTGCGGAACTGCTGGCGCTGTATCCTCCCGACTGAGGAGAAAAACGTGGCAGAAACCGATGTTTATCCCAGGGTCCGCGCCCTGGAGCGCGGCCTTGAATTGATAGGGGCGTTGAGCGACCTGGGCTGGGCCAGCCCAGGTGAATTGGCCAAATACACAGGCATTCACCGGGCCACGGTGTATCGCCTGTTGTTCACGCTGGAACAGGCGGGCTATGTGTATCTCCGGCCAGGTGACGGACGCTATTTTCTGACGACCCGCTTTCGCCGCTTCGCCGATAGCGTCAAGGACGAGGACTGGGTGGTGCAGGTCATCGGCCCCTATCTGGGACGCCTGCTGTCGCAGGTGCAATGGCCTAGCGACTTTGCCACGTTTTCTTCGGGGCACCTGGAAATCCGGGAATCCACGCACCGTTTCAGCCCGATGTCGGTCAATCGCGCCATGGTGGGCAAAACCCGGCCCTTGCTGCGTTCGGCGCTGGGGGTGGCCATCCTGAGCGAAGTGGCGGATGACAGCCTGGAGCAGATTCTGGATCTGGCCAGCATCATGAAGCATGACGGCTTTGCCAAGGAGGCTGTGCGCCATGAGCTGCAGCAACTGCGCCTGCAGGCCCGCGAGCGCGGCTATTCCGAATCGTCAGGCGGCACGGAGCCGAATATCAGCGCCATTGCCTATCCGGTGTGCTGGCGCAATCGCGTGCTGGGCGCGATCAACATCATGTTTTTCAGAAGCGCCATGACGCCGGCCAAGGCGGCCGAGCGCTACCTGGATGCCTTGCATGAATGCGTGCACGACATCGAGCGTGAACTGGACCCGCTGCCTTTGGGAGAATACGGATGGCTCAGGTACAAGCATTGAGGGTATCGACCCCCTGGGTGTCGGACAGCGCCGTTGTGGAAGACTGGGACGGCGCCGAGGAAGCCTCCAGCTACCGGCCCATCGAAAGTTTGCGGCGCGGCCTGGAAATCCTGCTGTGCCTGAACCAGGCGCTGGGCGGGCGCGCCTCGATCAAGGAAATCAGCGCGGTCACCGGCCTGCACCGGACCACGGTGCGGCGCATGCTGGAAACCCTGCAGAATGAAGGCTATGTGCGCCGCAATGCTTCGGATGAACATTACAGCCTGAACCATAAAGTCCGGCAGTTGAGCGACGGCTTCACGGACGAGGACTGGGTGTCCGAGGTGGCGGGCCAGGCCTTGGGGCGGCTACTGCAAAAGGCGGTCTGGCCGTCTGACCTCTGTACGCTGGATGGCGACAGCATGGTGGTGCGGGAAACCACGCACCGCTTCAGCCCGCTGTCCTTTCACCGGGCCATGATACGGCGGCGCCTGCCCATGCTGTTCACGGCGGCGGGGCGCGCCTACCTGAGCGCCTGTCCGTCAGCGGAGCGGGAGGAAATCCTGCGGCTGCTGCAGCAGGGCAATGATGAACAGGCGCGCCTGGCGCGCAATCCGCAACTGGTGGCGGCGCTGTTGCAGAAAACCCGGGAACAGGGCTTTGGTTCCAATGATGGCGATTGGACCGAACAGGCGCGCATGAGCGCCATTGCCTTGCCGATTCACCACGGTGATCGGGTGCTGGGCTGCATCAATATTATTTTCACCAAGAAGGCGATGACCACGCGTGAAGCCGAGCAGCGCCTGTTGCCCGCCTTGCAGACGGCAGTGGCGGAAATCGAGTCTCATCTGATGCCGGAGGGCGCTGCCGCCGTGCTTGCCGCAGCACCCGCAGCACCCGCCCTGGCGCCGCATCGGGAAACCCTGCCGGACCTGTTGCTGACGGTGTAGGGGACGGCTGAAGGAGGGACGGCGCGCGGCAGCCGGCCGAGTTCACGGGCGCGCCGGCCGGGTGGCCGTCATCAGCAGATAGCACAGCGCTGCCGCAGAGAGCATGCCGCCGTACCATAGCGTGAGGTTCGCGTCCGTCTGCATGGATTGGCTGCCTATGGCTGTGCCCATGGAAATGCCCAGGTAGATGGCTGAGGAATTCAGCGCAACAACGAATGCCGTTTCCTGCGGAGCGCTGGCAATCAGCCTGTGTTGTTGCGCAGGGGTTTGCGCCCAGCTGCTTGCGCCCCAGCCTATCATCAGCATGGCGGCCCAGACGGGGGCGACAGGGGGATGGCGCCAGGCCAGCGCCATGGCGCTCAAGGCGCAGAACATCAAGGCATAGGCGCCGATGAGTACCGTGACAGGCCCGAGTCTATCAGTGGCCCAGCCCGACAGGTAATTGCCTGCTACGGCGCCAAGCCCATAGCAAAGCAGCATGGCGGTGACGGATTCCGAATGCCCCAGCAGCCCATCCAGGATAGGGAGGGTGAAGGCGTAAGGCGCGTAGCAGGCCGCCATGCCCAGGACAGTCAGCGGCAGGATGCGCCGTACCTGGCGATGCTGGAGAACCGCCAGGCGTTGCCGTAAGGTCACGCGCGCGCCGCCAGGCATTTCCGGCATGGCCATTCCTATGCAGAGGGCAGCGGCGGCGCAGAGGGCGGTTATCAATAGGAACGTGGCGCGCCAACTCAAGGCGGTGCTGACCCAATGGCCTAAGGGGATACCGAAAGCTGTGGCAGCGGTCAGGCCGCCAATCACGATTGCCAGGGCGCGAGCGCGGCTATCAGGGCGGACCATTGCCGCCGCGGCAGCGCCCGCATTGGGGGTGTAAGCCGCGGCTGCCGCGGCGGCGGCCACTCTGGATGCGATCAGGAGGCCAAACGAATTCGCCATGGCAGACCCCAGATTCGCCAGGCCAAGAAGTATTAATGCCAGGACAAGCAGCCGCCGCCGTTTGACCGTGGCGCTCAAGACGGCGATGACAGGAGCGAGGACGGCATAGGCGAGCGCGAAGAGGGTGACGGATTGACCCGCCATGGCTTGCGTCACCCCGAGTTCTTGCGCCATTGAGGGGAGAAATGCCGCCACAATGAATGCGTCCGTGCCGACAACAAACGTGCCCAGCGCCAGAACGGCGGCGGCATTCAAGCCATAAACCGATACCGCGCCGCGATCCGTGGCGTTTGTTCCGGGAGACAGTGGCGTGCGCTTCATGGGATTCAGTCCGGTGCGCGTGTGTTATTGGCGCATGCCAATCGCCAGCCGGTTAAAGGCGCTCATCAATGCAATGGCAAAACTCAGGTCTGAAATTTCCTGGTCATTGAAATGGAGGTTGAGCTGCTCGAAATCGGTATCCGAGGCATGGCTTTGGGCCACGTTTACCAGGGATTCAGCCCAGGCCAGTGCGGAACGTTCGCGTTCGCTGAAAGACGGGCTGACTCGCCAACCGGCCAGGCCATCGAGTTTTTTGTCAGGCACGCCCGCCGCGCGCAATGACGCCGCGTGCATCTCCAGGCAGAAGGCGCAGCCATTCATCTGCGAAACCCGCAGATAGATCAGCTCTATCAACGGTTTTCCGAGGCTGCTCTGATCCAGGGCTTTCTTGGTGAGGGTCAAGCCCTGATAAGCCTCAGGAGAGAGTGTCTGGTAAGGAAGGCGAAGGGGCTTCATGAAGTATCTCCAGCAAAAGGGGAAGGTGGGTGCAGCGGTTTGCTTTACTTGTGCATTCTGCCCGGCTAATGTCCTATTCATAAGTGGCAAGAATTGAAAAAATGGATAGGACATAGCGCATGGATTTGCATCCGTTGAAACCCAGCCTGGAACCAGGCGTGCCGCTCTATCAGCAGTTGTATCGGCGTTACCGTGATGCCATTGCCGCGGGGCAATTGCAGCCCGGTGACAGAGTGCCGTCTGTGCGCAGCCTCGCGAGTGAACTGAACCTGGCGCGCGGCACGGTCGAACAGGCTTATCAAAGGCTGACCAGCGAGGGCTATTTCCTGGCGCGTGGCCCAGCGGGTACTGTCGTCTCCCCTCAATTGGGGAATCTGGGCCAGCCGAAAACCGCCTTGGCCTGCGCGCCTTTGGCGCGGCCATCGTTGCATTCGCCGTCGGATGACGGAACGCCACGGCCTTTTCAGATGGGGTTGCCAGCGCTGGATGCCTTTCCCCGCAAGACGTGGGCCCGCTTGGCCGGCCACAACTTGCGCGCCTCGGGTATCAGCGCCATGCGCTATCCGGATCCGGCGGGGTATGCACCACTGCGCCGCGCCATCGCAGCCTATCTGGGCGTGTCGCGCGGCATCGTTTGCATGCCGGAGCAGGTATTCATCACGGCAGGTTATTGGGGGGCGCTAGACCTGGTGTGCCGCACCTTGCTGCAAGCTGGCGATACCGGGTGGTATGAAGACCCCGGCTACCTTTTTGCCCGCCAGTTTCTGGAGCGCATGGGCATGCGCCTGGAACCTGTTCCTGTCGATGCAGAGGGTCTGAATGTGGAGGCTGGCCAGCAGCGGAATGATGAGGCACGGTTCGCCGTCGTCACGCCTACGCATCAGAGTCCGATGGGCATGGCGATGTCTTTGCCCAGGCGTTTGCAATTGCTGGACTGGGCCAGCCGCCGCAAGGCGTGGATTATCGAAGATGACTACGATAGCGAGTTCCGCTACCACGGCCATCCCTTGCCGGCGCTGAAAAGCCTGGATCACGATGGGCGCGTGCTGTATGCCGGCACATTCAGCAAAGTGCTGCATCCGGGTTTGCGCCTGGCCTATCTGGTCGTCCCGGACGCGCAGGTCGAACGATTCAGGCAGGCTGGCGACTATGCGGGCGGCCCCGGCTCCATCCTGCCGCAGGCCACGGCGGCGGATTTTATGGAGCAAGGCCACTTTGCCCGCCATCTGCGCAAAATGCGTGCTTTGTATGCGGCGCGGCGCGGCTATCTGGTGGATGCGCTACAGCAAACATGGGGTTCGCGGCTGCAGGTTCATCCTCAGGCCGGCGGCATTCATCTGTTGTGCAAGCTGACAGCAGGGGATAAGGACACGTCCATGGCTGCGGCCGCGCAGGCGCATGGCCTGGCGGTTCAGGCGCTGAGCCGCTGGCAAATGCGCAAGCCGACGCACCGGGGGCTGCTGATGGGCTTTGCCAATGTCAGGGACCCGGACATGGCGCAGGAATGGGCACGCCGTTTAATCACCGCCATGGGAGGATGATGTCCCATGGCGCGGTGAGGCTTAATCCTGGGTGAAGAATTCCAGCACCATGCGGTTGAATTTATCCGCATGTTCCCATTGCGCCCAATGGCCGCAGCGGCTGAATATGTGCAGTTCGGCGTTGGCCATGCCCCACAGCAGACGCAGGCCGATGTCCATGGGCACGAAGCGGTCGTCGCGGCCCCAGATGACCAGCGCCGGTGCCTTGATTTCGCCCAGGCGCGGGCCGAAGTCGGGGAATTGGCGCGGGTTGGCTTCCAGGCTCTTGACGAAATTTTCCAGGTGGTCGCGGCGCGACAGCATATTGTTCAGGCGGGCCTGGAACAGTTCTTCGGTTAGATGGCTGGTATCGAAAACGAAGACTTGCATCATGCGGCGCAGGTTTTCGATAGTCGGTTCGCGGTAGAGCGCCTGCAGCAGCTTGATGCCTTCGGCGGGCATGGGCACGAACTGGCTGGGGCCGCCAGTGCCGCCGCCCATCAGAACGAGCTTGCCTATGCGTTCCGGGTGGGCCAGCGAGAAAGCCACGGTGCTATGGCCGCCCATCGAGTTGCCGATGATATGGGCGCGTTCGATATTCAGCGCATCCAGCAGGCCTTTGAGCGCGCGGGCATTCAGGTCGGAACGCGAGCCGGTGCAGACGATGGGATCGCTCTTGCTCCAGCCTGGGCAATCCAGCAGGATGACGCGGAAACCGGCATCAGCCAGCGGCTGGACGTTGCGGTTGAAGTTGGCCCAACCGCTGGCGCCGGGGCCGGAACCGTGGAGCATGACCACGGCAGGGCCGTTGCCGCCAGTATCGTTGTAATGCACCTGCAGGTCCAGATCCTGTTCCTTGATGCGGGCAAAGCGGCTGGTGCTGGCTTCGGTATGAATCGTGGGGCTTGTTGTCATGGCAATTCCTGGTGGTGAATGGCGAAGCAAAGGGGACGGGAAGACCGTGCGGATGGCGGGCTTCCCGTGAGAGAGGGAGGGCTTATTCGAAACTGACCGATACGTGCCCCATACCGGCGATATGCACACTGAAGTGCTGGCCGCCGCGGGCGACGGCCATCGGGCCCAGCGCGCCGGTCAGCACGATGTCGCCGGCCTGCAGCGGACGCCCGCAGCGCACCATCGTGTTGGCGAGCCAGACGGCGGCATTGAGCGGATTGCCCAGACAGGCGCGGCCATTGCCGCGTGATACCGGGACGCCGTCGCAGTGCATTTCCATGGCGCAATCCGTCAGGTCGATGTCGCGCAGCAGCACCGGGCGGCTGCCCAGCACAAACAGGCCGCTGGACGCGTTGTCTGCCACGGTATCGACAAAACGGATGTTCCAGTCGGCAATCCGGCTGTCCACCACTTCGATGGCGGGCAGGCAATATTCGGTCGCGCGGATCAGGTCGGCATAGGTATGGCGTTCGTGGCTCAGGTCGCGGCCCAGCACGAGCGCGACTTCCGCTTCGGCCTTGGGCTGAATCAGGCGGCCAGCGGCAATGGTTTCGCCGTCGCCGACAGACATATCATCGAACAGCATGCCAAAGTCGGGCTGATCCACCCCCAGTTGCGCCTGGACTGCCAGCGAGGTCAGGCCGATTTTCCGCCCTGCCAGACGGCGGCCTTGTTCCAGCCAGAGACGGGTATTGGCTTCCTGGATGGCATAGGCGGCTTCCGGGCTGGCGTCCTGCAAGCGGTCGCGCAAGGGGGCGATGGCCTGCAGCTGCTCGGCGGCCAGGCGCAAGGCGCTGGCCGCGGCTTGCGGGTCCAGTGCTGCGGGGAGAGGGGCTTGTGTCATGTCTTGCATGTCCTGAAAAAGGGGGCGGGAAATCGCGTCAGACCGCAGCCTGTTCGGCGCTGACGACGCCATACCCGGCAATCCATTCATTGACCGGGCGGTAGTAATCGCGCCGGCCTTCATACGCGCCGATGGCGGACATGGCGGCAAAGGCGGCGACCCAGGTGCGGACTTCGTGCGTGGAGCGGCCGGCCGTTTTGGAGATGACGTCGATTTCGAAATCATCGACTTTGCTCAGATCCTTGCCGATCAGCAGATCCATGAAGGCATGGTCCCATTCTTGGTTCAGCGGGGTGAGGTCGCAGGCTGGCGTGCCGAAAATCTGGCCGGTTGCCAGCGTGCGCGCCTGGCGTGCCGCACGCGCTTCGGGGCTAGGGTTGCGCCCAGAAATCAGGAATTCGGCGATTTCGGGCTTGGCGCCGGAATACACCGGCACTGGCGGTTCATGCGACAGGCCGCCAGAGCCCAGGATCAGGACGCGCTTGCCCAGCCCTGCGATGAAACGGCCCACTGCCTCGCCCAGCAGGCGGATGCGGCGGTACGGACAGAAGGGGGGCGCCACCGAGTTGATGATGACGGGAATGACCGGGTAGCGGGTCAGGCTGCCTGTCATTTCTTCCAGAATCTGGGTGCAGCCGTGATCCACCTGCAGCCGGTGCGACATGGCGACGTCCAGATCGCTGTTGAGCACATGGCGCACGAGATCCAGCGCCAGATCATCGGGGATGGATAGCGGGCCAGGCAGCGTTTTGTAGTCCGCCACGGATTCGGCTGCCGTGGCAATCACGAAAGGAGGCATCAGGTCATAGAACAGGCCGTTGTAGTGATCGGGCGCGAAGACCACGATCAGTTCCGGGTCAAAGGCCTCGACCTCGGCACGCGCGGCAGCGATGACGGCATCGACTTCGGCGACGACGCCGGGCGCCGGGTCATTCAGACCGCGCAGGGGGGTGTGCGACAGGCACTTGAGTTTGACGATGCTGGTACTCATGGAATCTCCGGATTTCATGGCTGCACCGGCGGCAGGTTTGCTCGGGCCGCAGATACAGGGGGCTGACGCTTGAGCCAGGCCTGGCCGGAACATGCGCCTTAGGCAGCGGCGCGTTGCCGCAGCCGCTTGCGCGAGGGAAATTCCGTCACGCCTGTCTCCGTATTTATTCATCCAGCCGGCGGTGTTTCCGCCTGCTGATTTGTCTGAACCGATTGTAGGAATGGCCTCTGAAGCCCCCAAAAAAAGTTGGTGCGAGGTGCACACTGCGCACCGCACCGCACCGCACCGCACCGCACCGCACCGCACCGCACCGCACCGCACCGCATGGCGTGGCGTGGCGTGGCGTGGCGTATCGTGGCATGGCGCCGCAGTCGGACAGGCGGGCCTAGGGGCGGGCGCCGGGCAGGGCGCGCAAAGGCAGGCGCGATGGGAAAGGGCGGGGGGACGGCAGGGGGGCCGTCAGGGAAGGGGCAGGAAAGGCCTTGGAGATTTTCTTGCCGCCGCAGGGCGCAGCCAATCAGGCAGGGCATGGGCTGGGCATGGCGCGCGCGAGGATGCGCAGACAGCAGACAGCAGACAGCAGACAGCACGCCGAAGGCAAGCCGAGGGCGCTCAGGTCACTCAGTGCAGTTCAGTGTGGCTAGGCGGGAAGAGAAGAAAAGGCGGGCTGGGGAGGTATTGCTGTGTTCATGCGGCGGCCCTTGGCGGGCCGCCGCATGATGCCCGGCATGCCAGGCGCATGCCGGGCGGCGGGTTTAGGCAGTGGACTTAGGCAGTGGGCTTAGGCGGCGGGTTTAGGCGGTGGCCGGATAGACCCAGGCTTGTTGCGGGTCTATGCGCACCGGGTGGTGCCCGGCAGCCAGGGGCTCGCGGCCGAACGCGCGCAGCGGAACCGCCTGGGTACCGGCCTCGCCCAGCCGGAAGACGTGTTCCCAGCGGTCACCCAGATACATGCTGGTGCTGAGCGGCAGGCTGAATTCGCCGGATGCGTCATCACCGGCGCCAACTTTCAGGCTTTCAACCCGGGCGACGACCACGACCGCCTGGCCTTCCTTGAGTTCGCCGACAGGCGTGCCCCAGAAGCGCCAGCCATCGCCCTGGACTTCGACGCGGCCATGCTCGATGCGTCCGGCCTTGCCAGGCAAGCGGTTGTTGCTGCCCATGAATTCCGCCGCGTACAGGCTTTGGGGGCGGCTATAAATATCCTGCGGCGTGCCTTGCTGTTCGATGGCGCCGCCGTTGAGCAGCAGGATGCGGTCCGAGATGGCCATGGCCTCGCCCTGGTCGTGCGTCACCATCAGGGCTGACAGGCCCAGCCCGACAATCAGCTCGCGCAGAAACACCCGCGCTTCTTCCCGCAGCTTGGCATCCAGATTGGAGAGCGGCTCATCGAGCAGAATGACTGGCGGGTTATAGACCAGGGCGCGGGCAATGGCGACGCGCTGCTGCTGGCCGCCAGACAGCTGGCTGGGATAGCGCCCGCCCAGCGCGCCCAGACCCAGCTGGTCGAGGATCGCCTGCACTTTTTGCTGCAATTCCGCCTTGGGCACTTTGCGCAGCATCAGCGGATAGGCCACGTTCTGCTCGACCGTCTTGTGCGGCCAGAGCGCATAAGACTGGAACACCAGCCCGAGATTGCGCGCTTCGGCCGGGACGTCCAGGCGCTGGGCGGAATCATAAACAGCGGTGCTGCCGATTGTGATGCGGCCCTGGCTGGGGGCTTCCAGGCCTGCCACGGCTCGCAGCAGTGTCGTTTTGCCGCTGCCCGAGGCGCCCAGCAGCGAAACCACTTCGCCGCGTTCCAGCGACATGGAAACGCCCTTGAGCACCGGGTTGCGGTCGTAGGAAAGATGGATGTTCTCGACGGTCAGTTCACTCATCGCAGTTTCACTCCGAAGCGTAAGGCAACGCCCAGGCCGAAGACGACCAGGACAATATTGATGAAGGACAGCGCAGCGACGATGTCGATGGCGCCGGAGGCCCACAGCGACACCAGCATGGAACCGATGGTTTCCGTGCCGGGGGTGAGCAGATAGACACCCGTGGAGTATTCCCGCTCGAAAATCAGAAACATCAGCAGCCATGCGCTGATCAGACCGAATTTGGCCAGCGGCGCGGTGACATGGCGGGTCACCTGCCCCGGCCTGGCGCCCGCGCTGCGGGCGGCTTCTTCCAGCTCCGGGCCGACTTGTAGCAGGGTGGAGGAAATCAGGCGCAGCCCGTAGGCCAGCCAGACCACCGTGTAAGCCAGCCAGACGCTGAAGATGGTGCTGCGCAATGACCGCAGCGGGTCTATGGCATGAACGCTCAGCCAATGCGCGAAAGGCAGCGCCGACAGCATGCCGTCTTCCAGCGATTCATTCAGCCACATCGGGATGAACAGGAAGCACCACAGGAAAGCCAGACCGGCCAGCAGCCCGGGCACGGCGCGCGGCACCAGCACGCTGTAGTCCAGAAAACGGGTCACGTTATCCGGTTTGCGGTGCATGGCCAGGCCGATGAACAGATAGCAGGTCACGGCCAGGGCGCCGCCGAATACGCCGATGGCAACCGAGTTGACGATGGCGCGCAGCAGGCTGGCCTGGGCGAAGACCTGGCGGAAGGCGTCCAGCGACAGCACGTCCAGCAGCGAAATTCCTATGCCCCAGTTCGAGACGAAGGCCCGCAGCACCACGCCGACGATAGGCACGATGATGGTGACAATCAGCCAGACTGTGACGACCGCCCCGGCCATCCAGCGCCAGCGCCCCAGCGGCAGCGGGCGCGACCGGGCGGCCTTGCCCTTGATCGAAACGAATCGGTTGGCCGAGCGCATCAGGCGGCGTTGCAGCATCACCAGGGGGATGGTCATGGCGATCAGCACCACGGCAACGGCAGCCATCAGGTGATAGGACGGAATGCCCAGTTTGTTGGTCAGCTTGTAGAGATAGGTCGCCAGCACCAGGTGACCTTCCGGGTCGCCCAGCACCAGCACCAGGCCGAAGACTTCCAGGCCCAGGAAAAACAGCAGCACCACGGCATAGAGAATGGCCGGGCGCACCATGGGCAGGCTGACCGCCCGCATGACTTGCCAGGGGCTGGCGCCCGCTGTGCGCGCGGCTTCCTCGACATCCGAACCGATGCTGCGCAGCGCGGCGGAAATATAGAGGTAGGCGTGCGGAACGTGGGTCAGGCCAGCGATGATGACAATGCTGGAAAAGGAATAGATATTCCAGGGCACGAAGCCGATCAGGTCCTGGGTCCAGACAGAAAAGAAACCGACAGGGCCGGCCGACACGATATAGCCGAAGCCCAGCACCATGGGCGACACAAAAATGGGCACCAGGATCAGCGGTTCTATCCAGGTGCGGCCGGGCAAATCGGTGCGCGCCATCAGGAAGGCCAGGATGCCGCCCAGCGGAATGGCGATGGCAGCCAGGCCGAAGGCCATGATGAAGCCATTGGTCAGCGCATCATAGAAATCGGGGTCGTCAAAAATGAAATGGAAGGCTTCGAGGCTGAAGTACTTGTCCGGCGAGAAAAACGGTTCGGACAGAAAGCTCTGGATAATGATCAGGCTCAGCGGCACATAGATCGCCAGCGCCGTCAGCAATACGACGATACGGCGCGGCCAAGCCTGCAACCTTGTATATAAGGCTTGCATAGTCTGGTGTCCTGAAAGAAGGAGTGGGGATGCCGGCGCAGCGGCGGCGCATCAGGCCGCCAGGCTTTGGTGCGCCGGCATCCAGGCGGGCGCTGCCCGTCAGCGGGCAGCGGCGCGGGGGCGCGCTGTGGCTTTACTTGCCGGCAGCGTCGCGCCAGCTGCGGATGAAGGCCAGGCGCTCTTTCTGTTCCAGATATTGCAGCAGGCTTTCATCGACCGGGATAGGCACCAGGGTGGTTTCCGTCAGGCGGCTGGTCAGGCCCTGAACGTCGTTGTCCCCTTCGATATCGGCGCGGATGGAGGTCAGGTTGGACTCATTGGCGAGAACGGCCTGGCCTTCTGCGGACAGCATGAAGTCCAGGAACAGGCGTGCCGCATTGGGATTGGCTGCCTTTTTGCTGATGAAGGCGACACGCGACAGAACGGGCGTGTAATCCGACGGGTAAACGATGCCGATGGCCGGGTCTTTGGCTGCGCGCGTTTCCGCGTAGGAACCCAGCAGGTTATAGCCGATCAGGTTTTCGCCGGAGGAGACCCGTTCCATCATGGTGCCGGTGGATGATTGCAGGACCAGGTTGGCCGCGCCCACGCCCTTGATGAAATCCAGGTATTCCGGGTTGCGCAGGTTGTCCTGGGCGGCAAGCATGTAGCCGACAGCCGATTTTTCGATGTCGTAGGTCGTGACCTTGTTGCGGAAGCGGTCGGGCTGGTTCTTCACCAGCTCGGCCAGTGCCGCGTGCGTGCGCGGCACTTCATCTTCCTTGATCAGGCGCGTGTTGTAGATGAACGCGATGGGTTCGTAGGTGGTGCCGAAAGCGGCGTTGTTCCAGACGGCCCATTCCGGCAGCGAGGGCTTTTCCGGCGATTCGTAGGTGTCCGCATAGCGGGTGGCCAGGCGCATGGCCGAATCCATGGATGAACTCCACAGCAGGTCGGCGCTGCCGCCGCCCGCGGCCTGCTCGCTGATATAGCGGTTGTAGAGTTCAGTACTGTTCATGTCATGGTATTCCACCTTGACCTTGCCGTGCTTGGCTTCAAACGCCGCGATCAGCGGGGCAGCAGCCTTGGTGTCGGTGGTGGAATAGATAATGACCTTGCCTTCCGCGTCGGCCTTGCCGGCCAGGTCGTCGGCCTGGGCCGAAAATGCCAGCATGCTGCCCAGGGCAGTGCTGAGAACCAGAGCGGCCGATGATGTCGGATGCAGTCGCATATTGTCTCCTCATGTTTTTCATGACGGCGTCTATTGCGCCGGGCTGCCCGGCTTGTGCCGGGACTGGAGACTATTATGGGGATGCACGCTGTCACCGACCTGTCATCGCAGGCGGCAGCTCGGGCGTGTCTGTGACCAGCCGTGTCCAGTTATCCAGGAAACGCCGCCGCCGTGTCTGATCCAGACCGACCAGCAGGGCCGGGCCCAGCACGATGGGTTGCAGCAGCCCTTGCTTCAAGGCGCCCAGCAGCGGATCTTCCAGACCGGTGTCGTCAGGCAGCAGGGGCGGCAGTCCGGCCTGTTCCATGGCGGCCCGCTGGCCCCGGGGAGACAGCAGGTAGTCGATGAACGTGCCGGCGATTTCCGGGGCGGGGGCATCACGGTGAATCAGCGCGCTGCGCGTCAGGACAGTGATGTAATCCTCAGGCACGACGACGTCGATATCGGCGCCGGCCCGCTGCCGGCTCAAGGCATAAGGCCCCAGCACGTTGTAAGCGATGTCCAGCTCGCCGCTTTCCAGCCGGTCCAGCAGCTCCGCGGTGGTGCCGTATAACTGAACCCCGGCCTGCCCCAATTGGTTGGCCATGCCCCAGAAGTTGGCGGAGGTGCGTTCGTCATAGAGCGCCAGCAGGTAACCGGCGCCGCTGAGATGAATGTCATAGGTGCCGATCCGGTGGCGCAGGCGCGGGCCCTCGGATTCCAACAGCCGCAGCAGTTCGGTGCGGGATTTCGGACGCTGGTCGGGGGCGAAACGGGAACGCGCGTAGGCGATGACCACCGGTTCCTGCGTGAAGCCGTACACCTCATTGCGCCAGCGCGCCCAATCCGGCACACGCTGGGTATAGAGGGATTCATGGGCGCGTGCGTAACCGTCATTGGCCAGCTTCAGTTGCAGGTCGGCGGCAGAACTGATGAGCACATCCACCGGCGGCATTTGCCCGGACAGCACTTTCAGATACAGGCCCATGCTGTCGATTTCCAGATAGTCCACGGCGACCTGGGGATGCAACTGCTGGAAATCCTGGATGAGCCACTGAAAGAGTTCCGTATCCGTGGGGCCGGTAATGCGCAGCAGCGCGGGCGCCGCGCCATCGGCATTGACAGCGGGATAGTGCGTGCGGTGGATAGGAAAGTCCACGGCCTGATGGTCTTTGGCGGCGCTCGGCGGATAGGCTGTTTGCGCTTGTACCGGCGCTGCCGGCCAGACCAGGCACAAGAAGCCCAGCATGACGCTGCCCAGACCGGCGGCCAGCACGCCCGCCAGCCCGGCTTCGCGCGCCACCAGACGGGCCGGCAGGACAATGCGCACCGTCAGCCCGCCGCCAGGCCGGTCGCGCAATAGCAGTTCCCCTTCATGGATACGCACCACGGTTTGCACAATGGACAGGCCCAGGCCGGAGCCAACATGGCCGCTGCTGGTGCTGCCGCGCGTGAAGCGCTGCAGGACCTTGGGCTTTTCTTCTTCCGGAATGCCCGGCCCGCGATCCGAGACATCGAAGACGATATAGCCTTCGCGCCTGCTGTAAACCTGGATTTCGACTTCGCCGCTGCCGCCATAAACCAAGGCGTTGTCCACGACGTTGCGCAGCATCTCGCGCAGGCTGATGTGGTCGCCGTGCAGCATGGCGCGCCTGGCCGACGGTGTCATATGCCAGCGGACGCGCGGCGCATCATCCGGGTTCAGGCGCTGCATGACTTCCTGCACCACAGCGCGTACCCGCAGATCACTGGGCGCGGCGCTTTCCCGGCGATGGGAAATGGTGGCATCCATCAGCAACTGATTCAGCAATTGAGTGGTATGGCCGGCATTCACATGAATCCGTTGCACCCTGGCCTGCACGGACGGCAGCTCGGTTTCATCCAGGGCCAGCTCGGCCTGCATTTTCAGCGCCGCCAACGGGGTGCGGATCTGGTGGGCGGCATCGGCAACCAGGCTATTGAGGGTGCCGATGGCGCCTTTGAGCCTCAGCATGAAATCATTGAGCGCCTGCACCAGCCCGCTGATTTCCACCGGGACGCGCTGGGTAATGGCTTGCAGGCTATCGGGGGAACGCTGCCGCAACTCGTTTTCCAGGGCTGCCAGCGGGCGGAAGGCGCGGCGCATGCCGAATCCCAGCAAGGCAACGGCCACGAGCATGATCACCAGCAGCGGGACGACACTGCGCTGAAACAGGGCATCGCTCAGCAGTTGGCGCGTGCCCAGGGTTTCCGCGACACGGATGGTCACCCAGCTGCGGCCATGCATGCCGGTCACCAACCTGCCGGTCGTCACCATGCGGACGGGCTGGCCCAGATATTCCATCACCGTGAACAAAGGGGTTTCCGAGTGCGCGGGCGGCAGCGTCTCGCCCAGGTCGGCATAGCCCGAGATCAGGCCGCCGTCGCCATGAATGGCGTAATAGATATGCTCCTGATCGGACAGCATGGCCATGGCGGAATACGGCAGCTCCACCGTGGGCTGGCCATCTTCGGCCTGGACGGCATTGGCGATGGTCAGCGCGGATGCTGCCAGCAAGCGGTCATAGGCGGCATCGGCGGCACGCTGGGCATATTGATAGGACAGCCAGCAAAGGCCGGCGAAACACAGGGCCAGAATGCCCAGTGCCATGAGCAGCAGGCGCCGCAGAATGGAATAAGGCGGGCGTGTCATTCCGGTTCGACCAGCACGGCGCTATAACCGGTGCCCCGGATCGTGTCGATGCGGATGACCGCGTTGCCGAGCTTGCGCCGGATGCGGGAAATCAGCAGTTCCACGGCATTGGGGCTGCTTTCTTCATCGAAGTTGAAAAGCTGGGTCATCAGGCGCTCTTTGGAGACAACCTGGCTGCGCCGCTGAATCAGGATTTCCAGCAGGCAGAATTCCCGCCGCCCGAAGTCCACTGCCGCGCCATCGAGCATGACCCGGCGCGCGGCGCTATCCAGCACCAGCTTGCCCAGGGTAATGATGCTGCCGGTCTGGGCCGGGCCCTGGCGGCGCAGCAAGGCGCGCAGGCGGGCTTCCAGTTCACGCAAATCAAAGGGCTTGACCAGGTAATCATCGGCGCCCAGGTCCAGCATGCCGACCTTATCTTCGATTTCGGCGCGCGCCGTCATCACCAGGGTGGGCACATGCAATTGCTTCTGGCGCAATTGCCGGATGATGGCGAAGCCATCGGAATCCGGCAGCATGATGTCCAGCAGCATGCCGTCCCATTCTTCGTGCTGCAAATAGCGCAGCGCATCGGCGCCATTGCATACCCACTCAACCGTATGGCCGATACGGCGCAAACGGCTTTGAATGGCCTCACCCAGGTCACTGTTGTCCTCGACGACCAGTATCCGCATATTGTCTCCTCGCCGCGCCATATAGAGTGTGTTTTTTCAGGTGGCGTCACCGGCAAAGCCAGCGCGCCTGCGACAGGCTGCGTTCATTCTATCCGCTTTGCCTGTCAGCACCCTGGCGTTGGCGGAGAGAGTTTGGCGGCACTTCCGCCTGGGGGCGGGAGGGCTGCGGAGGGGACAGAGCAGGCTGTCTGCCTGGGGCGGCAGCGGATCCCCGCAGAGGAAAAACGGCAGCAGACAGGCCGCAGCGCAGCGCGGGGAGGGAAGAGGGAAGAGGGTGCCTCGGTTCATCCTCTCTCTATATAGGTATGGGAGGGGAATGCGGGAGGACGGCCAGGGGCGTATTGAATATGAGGCAGAAACGAAGACGCCCGGTCTTTGTGCGGATCGAATGTGCGGATGGCCTGCCGTGTCTGGCGCGTGTCTCTATATATAGGGCTGTCTATATAGGGCTGTCTATATAGGGCTGTCTATATAGGGCTGT